>CALDLU010000001.1:0-9524 GCA_937915245.1 uncultured Clostridia bacterium
CTGTGTCTTCGCCATACTTATATAAGTAATCTCTAAATATTTGTGCTTTCTTTTCATCTGTTGTTGCATTGTTTAATTCAACTTGTAAACTATTTAATAAATCATTTACATAAATTTGTTCGCCATCAATAATTTTTCCATCGTTATCTCTAACTTTTGCCAAACAACCATTTATAAGTTCTGCTTTTTTCTCTGCTTTTTTTGCTGGAGTAAGGTACGCATCTTTATCAATATTTGCATATTCTGTTTTTTGGTCATCTGTAAATTTTATTAATAAGTTTGAAACAAAGAAATAATTGTCATCTGGAACATAGTATACATCTTTGAAACTTTCAAGCATTGCTGTATCATATGCTGATGAATCACTTTCATATTTATACTTTGATTCAAGTACAAGTGATTTATATTTGTCTAATACTTGTCTTACAGAAATTGTTGAATAATTTTCATCACTCTTGTAAAACTCTTCTAATTTTGTTATATATTTGTTTTCTGATGAATTTTTGAGTAATTTTTCTGCATATCTTTTAAGAATACTTGCATTGTCTGTTGAAAGATTTCTTCCTTCTTCATTTTTCTTTAAAACATACATAAGTCTTCTGTAAGATTCTTTCATTACCTTTGATTCGTTATCTGTTCCTGTTGGATTTGCATAATCATTAAAAGCATTGATTACTTCATCAAGTGATGAAAAATGTGTTGATACTTTTGTGTCTTGACTAATAAGTTTTATTCTATACTCTTCATTTTCATACACAACTTCTGCTGTTGGTTCATATGGTGTGTATTTTACAACATCACTGCTATCTTCATTGCTTGCATCTTCTGTTGTTATTTTCCATTCTTTTTTTACTGCTGTTACATAACTTGAAATGCTTGATTTTAATGATGTGTAAACTTCATCATAAACTTCTTCCATATCATCTTCTATTGAAACAGTCTTTTTTGCATGGTTTAGTAAAACATATCTTGAAATAAGGACATCTAATGTTTTGTTTATTGCATCTTCTTGGCTTGTTCCATTTTGTGTTAAACTTGAACCATAACTATTGTAAGCATTGATAAATGCTTCTGTTGTTATTTCTTCCTTTGTGTTATCAACATATGTTATTGTGCATACTGATTTGTTGAGATATGCATCAACATCTCTTGGAAACAAATCACAACCTGTAAGCACGAATGCTGTTACCATAAGTAAACATAAAAGTAATCCTGTAAGTTTCTTTTTCACGGTAATTCTCCATTTTTATAATTTTACTAAAGTATTATATATTAACACCCCAAAAAAATCAATCAAAAATTAATCATTTATACAATCATTTAAAAATTTTATTACAAAGTCTAGTTTATCAACTACACTCATCTTTGATAAATCCATTTCAATTATTGGCACATCTTCAAATTTTAATACCATTCTATCCTTTCTGTCATGCAAAACATTTGCAACTTTTTCTGAAACAATCTCTTGCTTTGGATAAAGATATATCTTTGATGCAGTTGGAGATAAGAGTATTTTTTTTGCATCAATCATTGAACCCAAGTTCTTAATTAATGCAATTTTTAGCAAATTATTTAATTCAACTGGCACTTCTCCAAATGCTTGGCTTAAATGATTTTTTACATCAATCATTTCTTTTGTTGAACTAATCTTGCTTATTTCATCATAATATTTGATTTTATCTTGTTCATCACTGATATAATTTTCTGGAATGTAAGCTGGACAAACAATATCAATTTTAATTGGTTTTACTTCTTTTTCTTTTTTGCCTTTAAGTTCACTAACTGCTTCATCTAAAAGTTTGCAGTAAAGTTCATATCCAACCTTTCCCATATGTCCATGTTGTTCTTTTCCAAGAACATTACCTGCTCCACGAATTTCCAAATCACGCATTGCAATCTTAAATCCACTGCCAAGTTCTGTAAATTCCATAATAGCATCAAGTCTTTTATAAGCATCTATTGACAAAACTTTGTTTGGATTAAAGGTGAAATACGCATATGCCATTCTATCACTTCTACCTATTCTGCCTTTAAGTTGATAAAGTTGACTTAGTCCCAATCTGTCAGCATCAATTACAATTAAAGTATTTGCCATTGGTAAATCAATACCATTTTCAATCAGTGTTGTTGCAATTAAAATATCATATTCGCCATTGTAAAGTTTATAAATTGTATCTTCAAGTAATTTTTCGTGCATTTGTCCATGAGCAACGCCTATTCTGGCATTTGGAACGAGTGCTGAAATTTTCCTTGAAAAATCATATATTGTGTCAACTTTATTGTAAACAATAAGAACTTGACCATCTCTTGCCATTTCTCTTTTTATTGCATCACAAATAAGCGACTCACTTTCTTCGGTAACATATGTTTGAACTGCAATTCTATTTTTGGGTGGAGTTTCTATAATTGAAATATCTCTAATTCCAGTTAGTGCCATATTAAGTGTTCTTGGAATTGGTGTTGCTGACAAAGTCAACACATCAACATCTTTTTTTAATGTTTTTATTTTTTCTTTATCGGCAACACCAAATCTATGTTCTTCATCTAAAATCAAAAGTCCCAAATCTTTGAATACAACATCACTTGAAAGTAACCTATGTGTTCCAATTAATATATCAACATCACCAGACTTAACGCCTTTTAATATCTCATCTTGCTCTGCCTTTGTTTTAAAACGATTTAAGACTTTTACATTACAAACAAAATCTTTTAGTCTTTTTGTTGCAGTTTTAAAATGTTGCTCACTGAGTATTGTCGTTGGGCATAAAAATGCAACTTGTTTTCCACCAAGTACAACTTGATATGCAGCCCTTAATGCAACTTCTGTTTTCCCATAACCAACATCACCACAAATAAGCCTGTCCATAAGTTTGCCAGAATATAAATCGCTTTTTATATCATTTACTGCACTTTGTTGGTCAGTAGTTAAATCATATTCAAAAGAGTTTTCAAACAAGTCCATAAGGTTATCACTTTCATACTTTATACCTTTTTGACTTTCTCTTTGTTTGTATAATTCAACCAAATTGATAGCAAGTTTTTTTACTGCTTGTTTAACCTTTTCTTTTGCCCTTTCAAATTCTTGCCCACCAATTTTATTTAGTACAGGAGTTTTATCACTCCCCAAAAATGCAGAAAGCGTGTTAGTTTGTTCACTTGGTACATACAGCAAATCACCATTTTTGTATTGAACAATAAAGTAATCTTTGTTACTACCATTAAGGTTAAGATTTTCAAGTCCAATGCACTTTCCAATTCCATGAACTTCGTGAACAACATAATCACCAACCTTTGGTAAATAAAAAGTATTCCTTTTGCTAGTTTTTGTATTCGTTACACTTTGTCTTGTCTTTTTTACCAAATCAGATGTTCCAATAAGAACCAACCCTGCTTCCAAAAAACTTGCTGAAAAAGGTAATTCATCTTGCAAAAGAACTATTTGTGATTTGTTAATATTTGGATTAAATTTTGTTTGATAAGTAAGATTGTTCGTTATCAAATATTTACCGATGCTGTCAACACTTGATTTGCCCCCACAAAACAACACGCAAGAATAATTTGATGCACAATAAATTGAAATATCTTTGATTAATGCTTTATAATCAAATAAATATTTTCTTGAACCGATATTCCTAAAATTAATATTTTCATCATATAAAAAATATGTGTTATTAAAATTATCAAATAATAAATAATTGTTAATATTAAAATTATTTTCAATCTCATAAAAATATTTTTTATGATTTTTTAATAACTCATTATTTTCTATTGAATTATTTATTGAAATTATATTGTTATCATATATTTTATATAAATTATCAAATGTTTTTTTAGGTTCATCAAAAACCACTAAATCGCTTTTAAATAAAGAGATTATGTTGTCTTTAAAATCAAAATAAGGCAATATAAAACTGTCGCTAATATCTATAAAACTATTTTCAAAAGCATTTTCATAATGTGATTTAATTTCACTATATCTTAAATAATTATCATTTATTTTTTGTTTTATATCGTTATTTAATTTATCAAATATTTTTTGTTTATTTTCATCAAATAAATATATTGTTGCAGGATAAATATTTATATCATTAAATACATCTTTTTTTTCTATTAAATCAACATCAAACGAATATATTTTTTCAAGAGTATCACCAAAAAAATCTAATCTTATGGGGTCGTTATTGCTTGCTGGAAAAATATCAACAATATCTCCACGAATTGAAAATTCTCCACGCTTTGTTACCTTTTCACATCGAGAATAACCCAAACTTACAAGCGTGTTTTCTATTTCAGCAAAGTTATAATTTTCATTGGCTTTCAAATTGATATATTTATTAAAAAAATCTATGTTTGGCAACCTTTGAAAAAGTGCATCACCAAGCACCAAAAGTATTTCTGTTTTTCCTAAATAGTAATCATACACTGCCCCCAAAAATTCACACATTGATAAGTTCTCTTGCTTATATGCAAAAACAGGTAAAGGATAACCAGCATCAAGTTCACCAACCTTTTTACCCAAACTTATCAGTTCGGTTTTGAGCATATTTAATGACAAAACATCATTACAAACAACAATACATCGTTTGTTTAGATAATATAAAGTTAAGGCTTTCTCTCCAATTTGAAGACAAGATAAAGACAAGCGAATGTTATTATTTACACATTCGCTCACTCTTTGTAATGTCTTTGACTTTTGTAAAATTGAATCTATTTCCAAATTATGCACCTATTTCTTTTTTTACAATATCTACTGCTTCTTGCATACTATTATCTAATACATCAAGATTTTCTTGTGGAATTTTTGATAAAACAAAATCTGCCAAATCTTTGAATTTTGGGTCCCTGCCTATACCAACCTTTACCCTATTAAAGTCTTGTCCAATAAGTGCCACAATATTCCTTAAACCATTGTGTGTTCCCCCACTACCTTCATGGCGAAGTCTTACTTTTCCTAGTGGCAAATCTATATCATCACAAAAAACATATATATCACTGTTTTGTAGTTTATACTTATTTTTTAGTTCCAAAATGCTTTCGCCTGACAAATTCATATATGTTTGTGGTTGTGCCAAAATTACTTTTTCATTATTAGTATAAAAACTGCAAGTTTTTGCCTTACATTCATTTTTTACAAAATCTATACCATATTCATCACTTAATTTTTCAACTGTCATAAACCCAACATTATGATAAGTCTTTTCATATTCTTTTCCTGGGTTTCCAAGTCCAACAACAAGTTTCATTTTTTCTCCTAGTTCGATTTATTTATTATCTTTTCAAATGGGCCAACTATCATATTTTCACTGATTCTGCTTTGTTCGATATAAGAACATTTTACAACACAATTATCAGAGATAACACTATCTTTGATTATGCTATTTGGTTCAATTATACAATTTTTACCAATGTATGTTTGTCCAACAAGTGTTGTGTTATGTTCAATTTTTGCACCACTTTCAATAACTACTTCTGCATCAATAAAAGTGCTTTGCTTATCTTCAATATTGACACCATTTTTTATATGATAGTCAAGTATTCTATTTTTTAAAATATGTTTTGCTTCATATAATGTTTCATTTGAATTTACTTCAAAAAAGTCATATTTTGAACCAAAATTTGTTATGTTTGTACTAATCAAACTTTCTGCATTTTTAATATATTCTGTGTTAAAAACATAACCTTTTGGTAAATTAAGAACATTAACATCTTTTGCTTTTACATAACTTAATATATCTTCAATGGTCGCACCACTGATAAGTGGTGTATCACTATACAAAACAACTGTCCATTTTTGATTGCCAAGATATGGTTTTATTAATGTTAGTATTTCACTTTCTTCTGTGCAAACAGTTGTTTTTATATTTGAATTTGGACAAGCAAGAGCCACCCATTCCCACATCTTTTTGCCATACATTTGTATATCATATGGGGTTCTTGATACATTAAAGTTAAAATTTTTGTTGAGTAAAATGATAACCAAAATGTCATCATTTTTGTTATCTGTTAAAGTGCTTTCGCTATTCTTTATAACTATTTCATTATCAAATAAAGTTTCCATAGTTCTAGTTTAAATTTTAAGTGCAAATTTGTCAACTTTATTTAAGTTTACAGAATAAATTTTTTACATCAAATCATTTAACAATTTAGTAAATGTTTTTAATAATCTATAAAAAGATATAAAAAAGTGATTAGAATAACTAATCACTTTTTATTACATTCCAACAATAACAACTTTTCCATCAAGCCAAGACCTAAATATGTTTTCAAGGTCTTTTCCTGTACCTTTTGAAAAACAATTTATTACAATTTGCTCATTTACAATTTCATATACATTTGAATTGTAATAATATTTTAGTGCATTAACAAACTTTTTTTCGCCAACAACATTATATATACTTGCAAACATAAGCATACCTTTTACATATGTGTTATAAACATATTCAGGTTCAGTTTTAAAAGCGTCAAGTGGTCGATTCATACTTGTATCAACGCTTCCCAAAACATCTTTATACACTCTCATAAAAGTTGTATATGAGTTTGTTGAAGCCTTTACCATACTGTCCATATTTTTATTAAATTCAGGGTGCTTATCATAAAAATAAATTGTACAAAATTCTGTAAGCCCTTCATCTATCCACCCTTCATCAAATTCGTTATTACCTATAACTGAATACCACCATTGGTGTAAAAGTTCGTGAATTACCACCATTTGGTATGTATCATAACTGTCCAATGAGTCCGAAATTAACACAATGTTAGGATATTCCATTCCACCATGCACAAAATTTGTTTCAACAACACTTATTTGTGAGTATGGATAAACTCCAACTTTGTCTTCAAAAAAATTAAATACTTCATTGATTAAATCCATAGTTTTATCTGGCGATTCATCAGTGTAGTAAAAATAGTTAATATCTAATCTATCTTTGTAATTAGTATTTTTGGTTTGGAATTTATTTGACATTACAATAGCAAAATCTCTAACACATTTTGCTTGAACATATATTGTATTTATTTCATTTTCTGTAGTTTGACTAACCGTTACTCCACTTGTTGCTATCAACAAGTTTTGTGGATATTTTACAGTAACATTATAATCAGCAACTTCACTATAAAATGGGTCGCCATTTGAGTTATATAGTTTTGTTACAAAATCATCATTTTCATAAACACAGGCAACAGGATAAAAATTACAAATATTAACTGCATTATCTCCATAACCAAAGCGATGATTTAGATTTGGTAATTTTACATAAAATGTCAAGCTTATTTGAACTTTGTCATTTGGATACAAATCTTCATTAAGATTAACATTTAATATATTTTCATCTTCACCACATATTTCATAATTTGAATTTTCATTCCCAACTTTAACATTATCAACAGTGATGTTTCCATAACTTTTGCCGTTTGGATATGCTTTTGTTTCATTTGATTTTGACACCACACTTGCTTTTGAATTTTCTCTAAACGCATTTGGGTACAAATGAAATTTAACATTTTTTAAAATATTTTTTGATGAATTTACATAAGTTACACTTTCATTGCCAGAAAGAGATTTTTCATTATCATTGTATTCTAATTCCAAGTTATAATTTGTCAAGTTTTGTTTGTAATCAAAGTTACCAGAACAAGCAAATAGTATGAATGTGCAACACAAAATCAACGCACAACAAAGAAATTTTTTCATAATTACTCCTTCCTTCTATTCCTATTCACAACACCTATTATTTATGTTTATTGGTTGAAAAAACTTTTGCTTTGTGATACAATTTTTGCAAAAGGAAAAATTATGGCATTTTGTAGTTATTCAACACAACTTATTGTTGAAAATAAAACAACAGTTGATAATTTATTTATTTCATCATATATGCCTTATGCTAGTGGTGAATGTGTTAAAGTCTATTTATATGGGCTTCTTCTTTGCAATGATTCGCTGGAATCAAGAAACACTTTGGAAGAATTTTCAAAAGCACTTAATTTACCTGTTCAAGACATTGAAAGCGCGTTTTTATATTGGCAAGAGCAAGGTCTTGTTCAAATTTTGGATACTATTCCAAAACAAATTAAGTACTTACCTGTAAAAAATGCGAACATTAAACTTTCAAAACTTAAAGATGACAAATATTCATCATTTAATCTTCAAGCACAAGAAATTATCACTGAAAGAATGATTATGCCAAATGAATATTATGAGTATTATGTTACAATGGAGAGTTTACATATTGAACAAACTGCAATGCTTATGATAATGAAATACTGCACCGACCTTAAAGGTGGAAATGTTGGATACCCTTATATTTTAACTGTTGCAAAAAACTGGGCAAGAGAAGGATATACAACTGCTGAAAAAATAAATGAAAAACTTATTGATTATGAAAAAACAAATGAAGAACTTGCTTTAATTTTAAAAGCAATGCAAATAAAACGCAAACTTGACCCAAGTGAGAGAGATTTATATGCAAAATGGCAAAATATGGGTTTTGATACTGGAACGATTATTTTTGTTGTAAAACAACAGAAAAAACTTAAAAATTCTGTTAATTTTGCTTATTTAGATGTTCTACTTGAAAAATATTACTCAATGAAGTTATTTACATCTCTTGAAATTGATGAATACGAAAAACAAAAACAACAACTATTTGGTCTTGCAAAAACCATTTGTAAAAATCTTGGTTTGTATTATGCAAATGTTGAACCAGTTGTTGAAACATACATCGTAAACTGGAAAAATCTTGGATATGATGATATAACTCTTGAAACAATAAGCAACTACTGTTTTAAATCAAGCATTAGAACCCTTGAATATATGAATATTCAAATTCAAAAGTTCTACAAACTTGGGATTGTTAGTGTTGATAGTTTGAATGAATATTTAAACCAAATTATAATGCAAGATGATGAAATTAAACAAATTATAGAGAAACTTGGTCAAACGCGAAATGTGAATAATTTTGACAGAGAATGTTATGATAATTGGAAAAATAATTGGCAAATGCCAACCGAACTTATATACTTTGCAACAACTTATGCCAATGGTAAGCCACAACCAATGAAATATATGAACAAAATTTTATCAACTTGGCATACCAAAAATATAACGAATATTGAAGATGCAAAAAAATGCGAAGATATGCCTGAATCTACAAAACAAACTCAAAACAAAACACAAAAAGATTACAAAGAAAGGTCATACACAAAAGAAGAAATTTCATCTTTATTTACAAGTTTAGAAGAAATTGATATTTAGGAGCAAAAATGATAAATAAAACTATACTAAAAAAAGCATTATCAAAAATTGACCAAAGACACAAAGAGTCTGAAAATTTTGCATATGCAAATTTAAAAAAAGCAATGTCTTTTGAAGATTTTAAGCAAAATTACACAAAACTTAAAGAAATTGAATTTGAAAATGCAAAAAATGAAGTATATGGAAACAATTTAAAAATAGACACAAAAAATTTAGTTGATGAACAAGAAAAAATATTATTATCCCATAATATTAATCCACTCTCTCTTATTCC
>CALDLU010000002.1:0-2975 GCA_937915245.1 uncultured Clostridia bacterium
ATCTTCTCCACAACCAACAAACAAAAATATACATGGTATACAAACCAATACGAGTAAAAATATTAATACTTTTTTAAATCTCATTTTTTCTCCTTTATATTATACAAAATTATTTATTATATTGTTTCATTTATATATTACTAGACATTTTGTCTAGTGTCAAGATATTTTATCTAGTTTGTATCATAATAAATATATGGATAAGAAATTTTGTAATAACCTAAAATATTTTAGAAGAGAAAAATCTCTAACTCAAAAACAAATTGCATTAAAACTAAATGTTGTTGAAAGTTGCTATGCCAACTGGGAACAAGGGAGAACCGAACCAAACATTGAAATGTTAAGAAAATTATCAGACTTGTTATTTGTTTCTGTTGATGATTTAATAAATGGGAATTATTAGTAAAAAAATGTAGTCCGTTGACTACATTTTTTATACTATTTACTTTATGAATTATACTCATATATTGCAGAGATTTTTGTTTTTATATTTTGTTTACCCTTGCCTAAACGAGAATCATATGCAATTTGTCTTGAAGATACCTTTTCAATCCTATTTTCAAGTTTAACTGCAAGTGTTGGTGGAACAATTGAGAATTTGGCAAAAGCGATTTCTCCATATTCTGCTGTGTTATATACTCTTAACCCTTTACGATATCTTGACATTACTTCAAATTCGCCTATTGGAACATTTTTTATATAACCTTTGAATGTTGCAACTGTAACTGCACCACTTTCTGTTATTTGGTCTGCATACACAACTTCATCACCAAAGTCGATATTCATACCCATAACACCTGCAGTAACTCTGCCAGTTGCTTGAATATCTTGACTTTCAAAGTTAAGAACCATTCCTTTTTTTGTTACCATTAAGATTGATGAACCTTCTATTACAGTTTGAACTGCAATAACTTCGTCTTTATCTTTTAATTTTATTGCTTGAATGTTATTTTTTGAAACAAAATATTCTTTCATACTAGATTTCTTTACCATACCTTGTTTTGTAAAGAAAATAATATCTTCAAGCGACATTAAGTCTTCGTTATCTATAACTTTTATTTCAACAACTTTTTCATCAGGTTGAACATTTTTATCAAGAGTATTAAGTAAACAACCTTTATCTCTCCACTTACCTTCTTGAACATCAGCTATATTAATTTTTATACAGTTACCATAATTGGTAAATAATAATGCTTTTTGACTTGTTAAGGCATTTCTTAATATCAAATGGACATCGTTCAATGTTGATGTGTCTGTTATTTCTCTTTGTGCCAAATTGTAGTTTTTGAGTGGTATATTTTTAAGAGTATTATTTGCTGTATAAGAAAGCATAACTTCTTTTGCAAAAGCTTCTTCGTGGTCAATTTCAACTTTGTCAATATCTTTATCTTTTAAGATAACTGATAATCTTTCGCTCTTATATTGCTTTTTAAGTTGACCTAATTCTTCTTTTACAACATTATATTGCAACTTCTTTGAGTTATATATTGCTGTTAAATGTTCGATTTGAACTTTGAGTGAAGCAAGCTCTTCTTCAAGTTTTGTAATTTCCAAATTAACCAAACGAGCAAGACGCATATCAAGTATTGCTTGGGCTTGTTTTTCAGATAAATTAAATCTTTCTTTTAACTTTTGCTTTGCTTCGGTTGTTGTTGCACTCTTTTTGATAATTCTTACAACTTCATCAATGTTTTTGATTGCAATAAGCAAACCTTCAATGATATGTGCTCTATCTTTGCAAGCATCAAGGTCAAATTTTGTTCTTCTTTGAATAATCTCTCTTTGATATTCAACATAATATGAGATAATATCCAAAAGACCCATTTGTTTTGGCTTTCCATCAGCAATCGCAACCATATTTATACCAAATGTTGTTTGCATTTGTGTTGATTTGTATAAATAATCAAGTATTGCTTTTGCATTGCCTTCTTTTTTGAGTTTTATTACAACTCTCATTCCGTCTTTATCTGATTCATCACGAATTTCACTTATTGCAGAGAGTTTGTCTTTATTTTCTTCTTTTAATTGTGCAATTTTTTGTTGCAGTTGAATTTTATTTACTTGATATGGAAGTGCAGTAATTACAATTGCTTGTTTGTCGCCATCAGTTTCAATTTTACAAGTTGCACGAATTATTATTTTACCCTTACCAGTTTCGTAAGCAGTTCTTAACTCATCACCAGCAATAATTTGTCCACCAGTTGGGAAATCTGGTGCTTTTATATATTGCATCATTTCATCGAGTTTTATTGATGGTTTATTTATATATGCAATAACCCCTTCACAAACTTCTGCAAAATTATGTGGTGGTATGTTTGTTGCAACACCAACTGCAATACCTGATGCACCATTAACTAACAAATTTGGGAATCTGCCAGGTAACATATCTGGTTCTTTTAATGTGTCATCAAAGTTTAAACTCCAATGTACAGTATTTTTATCCAAATCTCTTAAAAGTTCCATGGCAAGTGGTGTAAGTTTTGCTTCGGTATAACGCATGGCAGCAGCACTGTCGCCATCAATTGAACCAAAGTTTCCATGGCCATCAACAAGTGGTTCACTCATAGAAAATGGTTGTGCCATTCTTACCATTGCATCATAAACACTGCTATCGCCATGTGGGTGATATTTACCCATACAATCACCAACAATTCTTGCTGACTTTCTGTATTGCTTATCCGGTTCAAGTCCAAGTTCAAGCATAGAATATAAAATTCTTCTTTGAACAGGTTTTAATCCATCTTCAACTCTTGGTAATGCTCTATCCATAACAACATGCTCTGTGTATGGAATCATTGCATCATGGAACACTTCTTCAAGTGATTTAAAAATCAACCCTTTTTGTGGAGTGTTGCCATTACCATTTGAATATGTTGTTGCTTCTTGATTTGTTTCTGTTTTTTTACTTTCTTTCACGACTGTTCCCTTACTCTTTTTATCAATTTTCGGTGTTTGACTGTTATCCATATCAAACA
>CALDLU010000003.1:0-4141 GCA_937915245.1 uncultured Clostridia bacterium
ACTATATCTATTTAGTATCATATTGTACCTAAATAGACTGGAAAAATAATAGAATATAATTGAAATAACTATATACCCCAAAACTATTAATAATATTATAGTACCTAATTCCATATTATATATATTATATCATATTACATAAAGTTTATATATTATTTTTATGCCATATAATCAATAATTCCACATAAAATTGAATAGCAAACATTATTTTTATAGTCATTTGAAAGAAGCAATTTTTCTTCTTCCTTATT
This sequence comes from uncultured Clostridia bacterium, assembly GCA_937915245.1. Lineage (GTDB taxonomy): Bacteria > Bacillota > Clostridia > Christensenellales > UBA1242 > UBA5893. Next base: position 252 of record CALDLU010000003.1, read on the forward strand.
AGATAAAAATCCACATTCAACAATAACACTAGCATACGGAGTGCAATTAACTATGTAATAATCTCCACTTTGTGCTGTTTTGCGTGGTTTTACAAGTTTATCTTGGAACTGTTTTTGAATTGAATTTGCAAGATTGATTGAATGTTTATTCTCCTTATTATAAAACACTTGTGCACCACGAGAAGATTTACCTTGTGTACTATTCATATGTATTGAAATTACAATATCTGGTTTTGCTTTTTCTATAATCTGTTTACGCTTTTTCATATCATCTTTCTTTTTGTTTACAGCAAATGGACTATATAACCCAGAGTCATTTGTTCGGGTCATTACAACTTTAAATCCAAATTCGCTACACATATTTTTAAGCGTTTTTGAATATTCCAAATTTATATCTTTTTCAATAGTTCCACTATATCCAATACTACCACCATCAATTCCACCATGCCCTGCATCAATAACTATTGTATTTATATATGTTTCACCATTTACAGTATTTACAATAAAAAATACGCCTATGCTACTTATAACAAACAATAAAACCAACAATGCTATGAATAAATGTTTCTTTTTTATAATCAAACAACTTAATTTACCAAATTTTTTCATATAATATGTATACTAATTAAATTATTATAATATGTTAAAAAACAAGGCAAATCTAAAATTGATTTACCTCGTTTTTAATTTATTTAGTTGTTACTACACTGTGGTATTTTCTTTCCATAGATTGTCAAATTCAGTTTCCCATACCAAACTTGGGAAGTTGCTTTCATTTGCAACATAGTAAGCATCTCCACCTTTATTCAAATCTGTTCCACTTGGCTTATTTGAATATTCTTGAATACTAAATTGTGTGCTTCCTCCAATTGGAGAATATGTTTCTCTTTGGTTGCAATAACAATATGTATCTGATGAACTTTGTACATTTGCAATATATGCAAACATATAAACATAACCAATTCGAACATTTTGACTGCTTTGTGCTGTTATCTTGTTATATACATATGACCTTGAAATCTTGTCATTTGCTGAATATCCAACAAGACCTGCAATATAAACTTTGTCCTTTTCTGTGTTTGATGCATAACGATATACAATTGTATTTGTGTAAGCATATGAATAACTAATTGTTCCAGAAGTTGCATTATTACCAACAATTCCACCAAAGTATACAATAGCTGAATCAGAAACTTTTGGCATTGTGATTTTTGAACTTGTATTCTTAAGAACACATCTTTCAACAATACCTTCGTTGTTTGTAACAATTCCACCAACTGTGGCATTTATTGAACAAATTTCAATATTGCCATAGTTTGCACATCTTGAAACTGTGCCAGTGTTTTTGCTTGCAATTCCTGCATAACCCATTCTTGTTGATTTCGATTGTGAAGACAATGTAACACTATAATAATTTACAACATTTGTTATTGAACCTTTATTTTCGTTACATACTCCAAACCAGAACACCTCTTGGTCTTGAATTGAAATGCTTGATGTCATAGTCCCAATAATCAAGTTGCTTATTGTTCCAGAGTTTGTTGTACAAATCATTGAGATTGTCCCTCCAACAGTAAGTTTCCCAATGTAATTTGCAATTACCTTCAAGTTCATAACTTTACCTGTTGAACTTATTTCTGAGAATAATGAAATATTTTTTCTAACAAGTAACCTCATTTGGTCTAATTCGCAATTCCATGTTAATTGCTTATAGTTACCATCATAAATACCTTTAAATATTACACTTTCTTCATTTTTGTTCTTAACCATACCAAATGGAGTTACATTGCTAATATCACAAGTTTGTTTAAAGTTAAAGTAATTATCTTGTCCAGAAAGTGTAACTTTTGTTTCAACACCATTTTGAGTTAAGATATATGAGTTTTGGTAAGATGGTTTATCTAATCTATATCTAATATTTGCAAATTGTGTTTCATTTGTAATTAAATATGGATTATCTGTTGTTCCAAGTGAGCCATAGACATTTGCATTTACTTCACCTATTTCAAATAGATTAATCAATGTTCTTGTATCACTATTCTTATAATATGTGTAACTTGATGTCAAACTGCCTTCATCACCACTTGTTCTAACGACAACAGCAACAGAAACTTTATGGTAACCAAGTTCAACTGGTATATATGTGTTTGTTGTGTTATCTTTTGTGATAAATGTGTATGTTCTAACAACTATTGGATTTCCATCACTATCTAATATTAATTCGCCATCTTCATTCATTGCAAGGACTTCATCTTTAATCTTGAAGCTATGGTCGTTTGATGTACCTTCTGTTGACCAGTAGTAATACATCTTTTCTTCATCATAGAATACTTCTGCAACTGATTTTGGTTTCTTAATATCTCTTATTTCACTAAGTGCTGATGGTACATAACTTAATGTGCCTAATGGCAATACTTGGATTTGATAGTATAATGTAAATTCACTTGTAATATCAAACTCAAATCTATTTGTATCAATCTTTGTATCTTGAACAATTATTTCTTGTTTTTCTGAAGTAACTCCATCATGTTCACTCCAATATACAATTCTATATTTAACTTGCATTGATTCGCTAAGGTTTGTTGTTCCACTTGAAACAACATATTTTCCCCAATTAATGTATAGAGAATCACTATCTCCACTCTTTGAAAGTAAAATATCTGATTCTTTTACTCCATTAAGTTGATATACGATTTCGCTATCATATGCGTTTACATTTATGAATGTTATATAGTCAGAACTAATAAAGTCTTCAACATCTTTTTTAGGAATAACTCTTACTTTAAGTGTAAATGTTTCTTCCAATGTTAAACTGTCAACGATATTTCCAAAGAATCTTGGGTCAGAGCATACAAATGTTTTTACTGCACCTGTTGTTGAAGTGAATACCAATTCATAATCATAGTTCACTTCTTCAAGCTCACCTGAATATTCCCAACTAAACTCGCCATCATTGATTATAACATTGTCAAGAACAACACCTTGTGTTCCATTTTGTCCTTGAACTTTGCTATATTTTTCAAACACATACTCTTGTTCAATTAGACCCATTAAATAGTATGCTGTTGAACCATTGTATGAGTAAATTCTTTCTTGCTTATTGTTTTCATAATATGCTTGAATTGTTACTTGATATCTTCCACTATCTAAATCACTGCAATCATATGCGTATTTTGATAAGTTGTCTATATCTTTGAAACTTGAACCTGTTACGATATATTCACTATCGCTTATATTACCATCTTTATCCACTTTATTGAAGATAAGTTTGTATGATGTAACATTAAGTCCGTTATTGTTTACAATTTCCCAAGTAAGTTTTCCATCTTTTGCCAATATATTTTCAAGTGATGCAAGAACTGTTCCGTAAATTCCTTCTGTTTCGTTTGAATTTACATAAGCGATTGTATCTTCATTCATTTCAGTTTTTAAATCACCAATAGCTTTAAATCTATATAAAATATTTTCATCTGCAAAAGTTGTTTCATAGTTTATGTTACTATTTTCATCTGCAATATTTGAAATTTTTACATTTTCTTGTTTTTTATTGTTAATATATGTATTTATTTCATAAGAACTTGCATTTTCAATTTGTTTCCAACTAAATATTCCACAATCTACTTTTGATTCTGGGTCATATAGTTTCACAACTTTTCCAACGCTTGAATCTTTACCTGTTAGTGTTGCTTGTGTTGTTGATGCAATTCTAAGTCCTATTGCTTGAATATGAACATCATATTCAACTCCACTTTCAAGTTCACTGCAATCCCAGAATGCTTTTGTGAGTGTTAATTGTTTTGACACTTGTTCTGTTGATTTTTTGTATGTAACTAAATATTCTGTTGCACTTTCTTGTGAGTTCCAATACATTTCACCATTGCTTACATATG
>CALDLU010000004.1:0-8955 GCA_937915245.1 uncultured Clostridia bacterium
CATGGCAAATCTGACGAAATGAAGGCGACCTACCTTCTTTCTTTTGATATTCTTTAATGAACAGAAATACTTTTTGCACTGTATTCTCGTTTATCACTCTCATATCCCTAATCCTTTATAAATATACGGAGAGTATATTTATGATAACATCATAGAACATATGTTTGATAAAATCAAGTATTTGACAAAAAAAATCAATATTATTTTTTCTCTTTTAAATATTGATTAATAAAAGTATTGAATTGTAACTTTAGTTCAAGTTCGTTTTTATCTGTATAAAATTTTTCTCGCGGCATTATTTCTTGTAGTCGATGATACCTATATGTGGCAGCTTGCAAACTAACAAAACAAAGAGATTGTATTTCTTCTTCATTTTTGACTTTGCATTCTTTTAGAATTGCCATTGGCATTAATAATCGTGCCGCAAACATGTTTGCTTCTTTTTCTCTACTTAAAGGGTTTCTTTCAAAATGTTCCAGAAGTATATGTCCAATCTCATGTGCGACAGTAAAACGCTGAATCGTTATAGGTAATGAATCATCATAAAAAATATAATACTTTTCTTCTAAGGTTTTTTCGGAAAAACCTTGATTGTCTATCATTATTGTTTCATATTGTTTTATCCCTAAATTTTGTAAAGATGAAAAAGTTATTGTTTTTATGTTAAAATGTTTCACTATTGCGTTTAATGAAACTGGCAAACTTCTTATGTTACATTTTAATAAACACTCTCGGCTAAAATGACTGATATAATAGTATTTTTGTTTATTAATATATCCAAAGTCTTTAGTTTGGAAATCCAAATTGTTTCTAGTCTTTCCAATAATCATTTCAATTATTTATCAAATTTATCTGTGTCACTCAGTGACTCTGCTAGATTTTCAATAGACTTCAAATCCTTTTCGTTAAGCGAAAACTTTTTATAAATACCATTTTTACCTAAAATTATTATTTCGTTTTCCTCATTCTCATTTAGTAAATAATCTACAGTAACATTAAATACTTTTGAAAGCTTTAACAAAACAATATGATCTGGCACTCTTTTGTTTAATTCCCATAAACCAACTGCACCTGTCGAAACACCTAACTCTTTTGCCAAATCTTTCTGTTTCATGTTGTTACTATTTCTTAATTTTTTTATTTGGTCTCCAATCATTCTTTTCCTCTTATGTTTAATTTATGTAATAAATTATAACATAATGTAATAAAAAATGCAAGTTTAATGTATAATTATGAAAAATTTTATTGCAAATTGTCGTTTTTTGTTTGATTTTTTTAAGATGTTGTGATATTATTGTTACAGAATGTAGTAAATTATTAAATTATTGGCGAGATATTACTACAAATTATTACAAATTGTATAACGAAAGGAGTTGATGAATTATGTTAAATAAAACAATTATTGAGTCTTTAGAAAGTTATAAATATGAATTACAATTTTATAGCGAAAAAACAAAAGATTTAGAAAAGATTAGACACGAAATGAACAAATGTCAAATAATTATATGCGATAAACAAGCAAAACGCACAGATTCATCAATTGAAGAACTTCGTTATGATAATTTAAAAAGAAAATATAATGAAGAACTTTCAAAGTTAAATACAATCGAATCTAAAAAAACTTTTATTGAGAACGAAATAGAGAAACTCCCACAACCTTATAAAAATATATTATTTCTACGATACATTAAAAGTCATTCATTTGACGAAATAGCAGCAAAGATGAGTTATTCTAGTAAAAGAATATATCAGTTACATAAAGAAGCCATTAAACTTTATTGCGAGCAACAAGAATCAATGATTTCATTAAATTAGTAAAAGTTAGAAAATATTAGAAATTTTTCCACTTATAATTGTTTTAGAATCTTTTATAAGGAGGATAAATAATGATCAAAAAAATTGATTCTAAAGACACCATAACATACCAAGACTTAGGTATTGACGGTGTAAAAGTAACTTATTCGCCTCATTTTTCAGAGATAAAAAGTGAAATGATTAAGTTAAGCAAAGCAGTGTTAAAATTTGATCTCAACACTGTTCCTACCGAAATCTGCAAAGTTTACTTTGCTGATTTACAATCTGGAAATGAGTATATCATCGATGAATTCATCGCAGATAACAATAAAGTTTGCATTGATATTACCGATGAACTTCAAGATTGCTTATTCCAAAAACAAGCATTTTCTTTGCGTATCAGTGGCATTAGTGTAAACGACATTCTTCCTGATACAAGAGAAGCAGCTCTCGAATACTATTTCAAAAAGCAAACAATTAAAGACCAGGCTGTGCATAAAATTGATGCTGGCAAAGCTGGAAGCGGTGAGATTAATCTGGCAACTGGCACTCTTAAATTCTCTTTCGAAGATGTTGTAAGCAATTCAAAAGTTTTGCCTATAAGCGTAAAACACATCTTCAACTCACTTGATTCTGGCACAACAAATCAAATCATCCCCTATTTTGATGATTGTAAAACCTTACCTAACAACAATTGTGGTAAAGGCTGGAAAACAAACTTCAATCAATACATTGTTAAGGAACTTCCGACCGATGGAACATTTTCTGACAATGAAACATCTGCAAGATACACTTATATCAATTCAGATGGTGATATTGTTCTTTTTGAAGATAAATATTATCTTAAGGATTCAGAAGGAAATAAAAATTATATTGAATCTAGCAAGGTTCATGTAAACCAAGACGGTAAGCTGGAATTTTTAGATGAATTTGGCAAATATCAAGAAGTTTTTAAAGAAACGGTATCCGACTCTGGCATCTCTCTTGTAACAAAATATGAAAATCTCCAAGGCGTTTCTCTCTTAGAACAAGATAATGAAGATATTGCTTCTCTTAAAGCAGATATCAAATCTATTAACAAATCTATAAAAGAAATGAATTTGCAAAGGGAAAACAATTACAAAACAATTGAATTGCTTAATCTTTCTAACGAGCTATCTTTGAAGAACCAAAAAGCACAAGAAAACAGTATGTTAAATGAAGAGGATGAATTTAACTATCAAAAAGAAGTGAGAATCCTCAATCGCACTTATAAAGAAAAATACCGAGAATATAACAAACTCGTGGATGACCGTTCATACCTTTTTATGGGAACAGCAACTGATTACAATGCAAAAGCAGTTTATCCTACAACTAAAGAATATGATCTAAAGAAAGAATTTGATAATATTTCTCAAGCAATTGAGGATAAAAATCTAGAATTGACTTGGGGAACAGATAACGCAACCATCAATGGAGCAATGAAAAGAAAAGAAGAAAGCATTAAACTTCAAAAAGATATCTTTGAGATGAACAAGCGATATTCTTCTGAACAAATCAATCTTGAAATTAAGAAATTAAATGAACAAAATGAGATTTTAAATCAATCAATTTCAGAGTACGATGAATTAATTTTAAAGAAAACACATCAATTGGAAAGCCTTCAAGAGCAATCACCTGAAATTCTTCTTACAGACACAAATGGCTATATGATGGGATTTAGTGCAACCACCGAACCAAATGTTTACAAATTGTTTGTTTTAATGGACAATTATGAAAATCAGATTCAATTAACTTTTAATAATAACAACATTGAAAAAATTATCGACAATGACAAAAACATTTTAAAATTTACTTATAAAGACGGGACTCTTTCTTCTATTGAGGGTGCAAAAAATAGAGTTACAAATTATATTTACGATGATTATCTCAATTTAACCGAAGTCCACTACCCTTCAGGAGATATTTGTAAATATAAATATGATAATCAAAGCAGACTTGTAGAAATAACAAACTTCAATGGCTTAGGATATCGTTTTGAATATACTGGTGAAAAAATCAGCAAAATTGAAGAAATTTCTTTCACTTCAAAAATTTCTAACAATAAGATAGAATCAAATAAAACCGACCCATCTGTAAATGATTCTTTAATTATTAATTATAATTCTTATGATTCTACTTCTATTAAAAATACTAAAACAAACAAAGTAATCACTTATGTTTTTGACAGCATCGGCAGAGTTATAAACGAATATAAAAATGTATTCGAAAATGGTTCTGTTATTGGAAATGTTGACGCAACTTCATACGAAAGAAACTCTGATGTAAGTGCATTTGTAATTAAAGAAAGCTCTTATGCAGAAAACTATTTAGCAAACTTGAAAACAGAGTTTGATACTGCTCCAACAATTTCAGAAAGTTATATTGGTGAAGGTATGCAATGTGGTGAAGATATTTCTGCAATTTCTCTTCCTGATACTCGTGAAGAAACATCAATTACAACTTGCAATAAAACTAGTCCAAAATTGAAAAAGGTCGTTTCCGGTGATTTGATTGAAAAAATTAAAAGCAACAATATCACAGACCTGGTCCTTTCGGGCTGGGCAAAAGCCGATGCTACTTGGGTTTCAAGAAAAAATACTGATTATTGTGGCCAATGTGAAGAAAATGTTTCAGACAGTGATCTAGAACAAATTCTTTTAGACAATATGGATACATATAAAAAAGCCCGCAGATTTGAACTTCGTGCAGAAATCACTTATTTAAACGATAATGTTGAAAAGAAAGTTGAGCAATATTGTAGTTTTGATTGGATGAACACAGACTGGCAGTATTGTGCATTCCCTGTAACTATTAGTGAAAACCCACAAGACGAACTTGTTTCAATTGAAGTTTTCTTTGATTACACTAATAATATTGGTGATGCTAAATTTTACGGCATGAGCTTAAAGCGTGGCGACTGGGAATATACAGAGTTCAAGGATAATTTAAAATCTTACACTGAATCAAGCAATAGTGACTATGTTACTTACTTTGAATATGATGAGAAGAAAAAACTTGTTAAGTCTATATTACAAAAGAAAACTGGTGGCGAAGAATTTATTTCTACATATGCCTACAATGAAAATGGTTCACTTACGCGTAGCATAGATTACAATGGTATCGTTACTGAAAATTTATATAACGACAAAGGCACAAAAATTAAGTCCATGACTTACCACAAAGATGAGCCCGTACATAAATTTATTACAACTGAAGAGGTGGACGAAAAAGGACAAAAATCTGCTCAAACAAATGAATTCGGTGAAAAAGTTTCTGAAAGTAAATTCGTAGACAAAACTGGACTTGTAGAAACAACAATCGACACCAATGGCAATAAAATCAGTTATGGTTACGACGTAAATAATGACACTCTCCTTCAGATGTCAACTACAGTTGATGATGAAGTTAACTGTAATACAATGCATTATACTGGTGGTTTGCTCACTTCACTTATTCACAATAATACTGAAATTAAATATGAATATGATGGCTTTGGTAAACAAAACAAAGTTGAAATTGCAGGTAACATTTATTGCGAAACTGTGTATGAAGACATAGTTGAAAATCAAACTCTTGAAGACGGAGAAATTACAAGTGTTATTGTTGGGCAAAAGACTTCAACAATAAACGCAAATAATGAAAAATTCATTGTTTATACAGACATTGACGGAAACACAACAAAAATAGAATTTATTGATAAACTTGGCTTAATGAAAACACTAATAGAAAATCGTTATGATGGCTATGGCAATTTAGTTAATAGTAAAGATAGCGATATGCAAAATGAAACTGGCTATTATTACGACGAATTTGGAAGAATTGTTGAAAAAACTTATCAACAAAATAATGTTGAAGTCTCTCTTAAAAATACTTATGACAAATATGGCAACATCTCTATTACAACTGTTAAAGTTGGAGATATAGAGAATACATACGAAAATATCTATGACTACTCAAAACCGGAACCAAAGCATATTTCAACAAAAATTGGAAATCTTACCGAAACGTACGCTTACGATAAACTTGCCAGAGTGTCTGAAACAAAACTTGGTAATCTTTACTCAAAGCATTTCAGCTATCTTCAAAAAGGTGACCACACTTCAAATCTTATTGCTAGTGAGTGGTTTGGTAAAAATGGTGAAATTAAAGATAGTCTCAAATATGGTTACGATGCTAACAGCAATATAATTAAAATTCTTGAAAATGGCAAAGAAATTGCTCGTTATGAATATGATTCAATCTCTCGTCTTGTTCGTGAAGATAATGCAAAATTGGAAAAAACAACAACTTTCCAATACGATTGCGGTGGAAACATTGTTAGAAAAACAATTTATAATTTCACTACAGCAAACACTGATTCTCTTACTGGTGGAGTTGTTGTGCCTTACATCTACCCTACTTCTGGTTGGAAAGACCAACTTGTTTCATATAATGGTGAATTAATTAAGTATGATTCACTTGGTAACCCTACAACCTATCGTAACAATAATCTTGTTTGGTCGCACGGAAGACAACTCGATAAATATAATGATATTGAATTTAAATACAATGCAAATGGAATTCGAACAAGTAAAACCGTAAATGGAAAGAAAACTGAATTCTACCTTGATGGATCAAAACTTCTTGCTCAAAGTGACGGAAATGTCCTTTTATTCCATTATGGAAATGAAGGAATTGTCGGTTTCACATATCAAGGAGTTGGTGAATATTATTATAAAAAGAATATACTTGGAGACATCCTTGCCATATTCGACAAAAACGGACAAGAAATTGCAAAATACGATTATGATGCATGGGGAAATCACAAAATTTATGTTCTTGATAATGGTCAATTTGTTGACATTTCAATCCAAACAAGTTATACTCAAGATGGTTTAAATAACAAGGCTATTGCCCTACTCAACCCATTCCGCTATCGTGGTTATTACTTTGATACAGAAACCACTTTGTATTACTTAAATAGTAGATACTACGATCCTGAAATTGGCAGATTTATTAGTTCAGACGATTTATCAATTCTTGATGAAGGTAAAGATATTTTTAACGGGCTAAATCTCTATATCTACTGTTGCAACAACCCCGTAAACGACATTGATACTAATGGAAATTGGAGTTGGAAGAATTTTTGGAAAGGATTGGGAGCCGTATTAGGTGTTGCCATAGTTTTTGCAGCGTTAATAGCTCTTTCAGTCGTTACCGCTGGTGCTGGATTTACATTACTGGGGGCAGCAATCAGTATGACCGCAACATCAATGGCGGCAGGAGCAATTTCTGGTGGAATAACAGCTCTCATAAATGGAGAAAGCTTCACTGGTGGTTTCCTTGGTGGTGCTATTCGTGGTCTTGGTACAGGTATTGCTATAGGACTTGGAGTAATGACAGGTGGCGGTGCTTTCGGTGCACTTGGAATAACTGCCGCCATATTGGGCACACTAGCAACAAATTTTCTTACAGGAAGCTTAGCATATGTAGTGGAAAACAAAGAAAATGGAAGAGATGTTACTTGGAAAGGTGCATTGATTAGTGGAGGACTACAAGCGGCTACAAGTTTGATTGCATTTGCAACTGGATTTGTGATGGGAGGCACTGGTGCATTTAATACTCCAAAAAACGGTTTGTTAAAAGCTCTTAAAGATTCAGGATTCAAAAAATTCTTTATTTCAGAAGCTTTTAGAAATACTATTGGTGGATTAATCTTAAAGTCAACAATGCTTTGGCCTTTATCTTCTGTATTTAAAGAAATACAAAAAAATAATAGATAACTTGGAGTTTATATGGAAATCAAATTAAAATCAAATAGAACATTTTTAATAAAAATGATTATCGTTTTCATAGCACTATTAACCTTAACCATAGTAGGAATGTTAGTTTGCTGTATTGCAAACAAATCTTCTTCTGGACTTTTAATTGCTATAATTTTGTTGTCATTATTCGACTGTGTGTATATAATTGCTCTTATTGTTGCATGCAAAAAACGCAAACCAGAATACACATTCAACACAAGCGAAATTAAATATACAAAGAAAAACACCGAATATACTATAAATGTCGAAAATATAAAATCTATGACATATTATAAAACGAAGTGGTATGATTGGTTCTTACTCATTTTTGTTATTTTGCTTGGCGATGGCGGCGGGTTCATTATGCCAGTTATAGACATTAAAGAGAAAGACGGAAAAGAACACCAATTAGGTTATTTTGATAAAAAACAAGTTAACGAAATACAGCAAATATACGGTTCATTATTAACTATTAAGTAGTTAATACTTGTATTTCTCCAAAAAATATTTTAATTCTTTCAAAATAAACTTCAGCATTTAAAACAACCTCAGATTGAGGTTGTTTTTTTTGTTCCCATTTTATTATCAATAATTGGCAAAAGTTAGAAAAAATTAGAATTTTTTCCATTTATAATTAAGTTAAAGAAGGTAGAAATTTATGTGTAGTTTATTTCATACATCATCTCACCTATCTTAAAAATTTATAAAAGGAGAAAAAGTTATGGACAATAGCAAAACAATAGCACTTATGAAAGCAACATTGCTGAGTGCTGTATACCCCATTGGTGCAATTTATATGTCAACAAATTCTACAAACCCTCAAGAAATTTTTGGCGGTAAATGGGAGGCATTTGCACAAGGCAGAACAATTATTGGTGCTGGTGTCAGCGATAAAGAATTTATTGCTGGTGCAACCGGTGGATCAAGTTCTCACACTCTTACAATAAACGAATTACCATCACACAATCACACCCAAAATCCACACACACATAACAACTCAATATCTATTCAACCACACAGCCACGCAACATATGTGAAAGTTAGAACCGATATCGCAGGTATATCAAACGACTATGGTTCAACTGGTGACCATGTTTGCGGACAAGTCAATGGTTCACATAAATTCGTAAACTGGGCAAAAACGGATAATGCACAAGTATCAGCATCAATAGTAATTGATCAAAAGACAGCAACAAATAATCCAGAAGGTAAGGGTTATGCTCACAACAATCTTCAACCATATATTGTTACTTATATTTGGCGCAGAATTGGATAATTTAAATATGAAAAAAAGAGACGAAATGAAGTGAACCCCGTAGGGGTCACTCAAAATAAAAAAGGACTTAGGAAGAAATTT
>CALDLU010000005.1:0-2582 GCA_937915245.1 uncultured Clostridia bacterium
CACAAACACCAAAAGCAAGCGCCAGCACCAACGGAATGCAAATTAAAGCAATTTTCTTCATATCAAAAAGCATACATTTCTTGTCGAATTTTGTCAAATAATATCGAAATGTTTGCAAGCAAAAAACAAAAATGCATCAAAAAGCAAGTTGTTTTTTCGTTTTATTTTTTTTAAAAGATTATAACAATAATAAAATTGACCTATTAATTTTTTAGCCACACAATAAAATTATCAATTTTTAGTGATTAAAATCAAAACAATTTTAATATTATTTTACAGAAAAATTTAAAAATGGTTTCGCAAATTTGATTGCCACAAAAATACAAACACTTTATAAAAAAATCTACGATATAAAATATATCTTGCAAGTGTTTTTAAACAACTTATATAAACACGAGTATAATTTTAAAGAAATATTTTATTCCTACTATTTTTGCGTTTTATAAATAAATATGATATAGTATGTTTATATGCAAAATGGCAACAGAATCCAAACACTTAAAATATAAGTCAATTTTTTTCACAAAATTTGTTAGCACAATAAAAAACTTAAATTTTACAAATGCACATTTGTGCATTATTTTAAAATAATGGAGTTAAAATGAAATATACTGATGTAAAAACACCTGAAATGTTACTTGAATTTATGGAACAAATTGAATATGGCTTTTATGACAAACAAGACAAAAAATTTTATAGCGGAAATGACATGGATTTTGAAAATGCTCTGTCAAACAAATGGGTGCTATCTTCTGCTGAACAAACCATCAAAACCAAGGTTGGAATTTGCTATGACCAAGTTGAGTTGGAGCGTGACTTTTTTTCAAAAAACAAATTTGAATTTGTGACCCTATTTGTTTGGTTTGCCTGCAAAAAACAAAACAAATATCCAACTCACACATTCTTGGTTTACAAAGACAAAACCACAAATGATTGGTGTTGGTTTGAACACTCAGATTTTGCAAACAAAGGCATACATCATTTTGTTTCATTTAAAAAAGCACTACAATGTCAAAAACAAACACATATTAAATATGCAAAGCATATTCGCAAAACAAAAACAGATATTTCAAAAATTCAGACAATCCAGTATTCCACTCCACCAAAAAATTGCAAAATGTTAGAGTTTTTAAACTTTATTTTTGACACAGGAAAACCAATTGAGTTTTAAAAAAGACGGAAGTCCCCGCCTTAATGGAGCTACTGACGGGAATCGGACCCGTGACCCCTGCCTTACCAAAACTCTGTTCTAACACACAAGAGTTTCACTCTATCTCCTAAATTGCCCATAAAACAAGCGAATTTGAGATATAAAAAATCAATTAGTGTAGTAAAATTTTAGTTTACTACACTTTTTTACACCTAAATGTACAAATTTGGTTAAATTAAGTGCTCTAAAACTATATAAAACTGCCTAAAACTTTTTGGACATTTGTAGAAAATATATGTACATTTGTTGACTTTTTTACCACAAAATACTAAAATTATGGTACAAAAGTAAACAAGGAGTGCTTATGAGAAATTATTCTTCTCTTTTAGAATTAGCAAAAAATAATAACGGATATATTTTTTCAAAAGATGTCGTTAAAGAAAATATTCCAAAGAGTTATTTAAAATATGCGGTAGAAGATGGTGTTATTGAAAAAATTGCCCATGGTATCTATATCTCGCAAGATTGTTTTGTTGACGATTTGTTTGTGTTTCAAAAGCTAAATACAAAGATAATTTATTCTGCATTCACATCTGCATACTTATTGGAATTGACAACTCGTGATAGTGGTCAAATTTATGCAAGCATTCCGCGAAATTATAATGCACCAAAGTTTAAAGGGAAAGGTGTATTTATTCGTGAAGATAAAGATGTGTATAACCTAGGCATAACAAGTGTTAAATCGAATTTTGGAAATATTGTAAAATGCCATGATATTCACAGAACGATTTGTGATTTGTTTAGCGATAAGTATGTTGGAGATAAATTTGTTCAAGTAGAAGCATTGAAAAATTATTTAAAATTACCAAACAAAGATACTGTTAAACTAATGAAATATGCAATGGTTCTTGGTGTTGATAAACAATTAAGAGAAAAGTTGGAGGTATTGCTTTAATGAACACATCAAAACAATTGAAAGATTTAATTAACAATAAGGCAAAACAATATAATCTTACCCCACAAATTCTTTTAACAAGATTTTTTATGGAGAGATTTTTAGAGAGAATTTCATTAAGTAAATATAAAAACAACTTCGTTTTGAAAGGCGGAATTTTAATTTCATCTATGGTTGGCGTTGATTTTAGAATGACCAAAGATATGGACTTAACAATAAAAAATCTCCCACTTAACGAAATTTTTATTAAAAATGCGTTAGAAGAAATTTCTAAAATTAAAATTGATGATGGAACTATTTTTGAAGTTTTAGATGTTTTACCAATTCGTGAAGAATTTGAGTATAGCGGATTTAGAGCAAGGTTAAAATGTCAACTAGATAAAACTCAAAATATTATTCAAATTGATATTACAACTGGTGATGTCATTACTCCAAGCGAAGTTGTATATTTCCTATGACTTGTTAATTGAAAAACGA
>CALDLU010000006.1:0-6401 GCA_937915245.1 uncultured Clostridia bacterium
GTGGAATTTGATGCGCTCTAAAACTATTTTCAATTTGTTTTCCATCAACGACCTTTGGACCTGTCCAACCTTTTGGAGTTCTTAGTATTATCATTGGGAAAGGAATATATGAATAGTTTTTGTTTTCTTTTGCCTTCTTTTGAATATCCAAAATATCTTTTATTGCACTATCCATTGCCTTTGCCATTGTTTTATGCATTGTCATAGGGTCAGAACCTTCAACAAAATATGGTTTGTAGCCATAACCTTCAAATAGTTTTTGAATTGTTGAATGTGGCATTCGAGAAAGTAATGTTGGATTACTAATTTTATAACCATTAAGGTGCAATATTGGAAGCACTGCACCATCACGAGCAGGGTCAATAAATTTATTCAAGTGCCAAGAAGTTGCAAGTGGTCCTGTTTCTGCTTCGCCATCACCAACAACTATTGTTGCAATAAGGTTTGGATTGTCAAGCACTGCACCATATGCGTGTGCAAGACTGTAACCAAGTTCGCCACCTTCGTGAATTGAGCCTGGTGTTTCTGGAACACAATGTGAGCCTATTCCACCTGGGAATGAGAATTGTTTGAATAATCTTTTCATTCCTTCTTTATCTTGAGATATATTTGGATAGACTTTGCTATAAACTCCTTCAAGATAACTATTGGCAACCAAAAAGTTCCCACCATGCCCTGGACCAGAAATAAATATCATATTTAGGTCATATTTTGTGATAACTCTATCGCAATGAGCATAAACAAAATTTTGACCAGGTACTGTTCCCCAATGTCCTACAAGTTTTTTCTTTATATCTGCATCGCAAAGGTCATGGTCTCGAAGAAGTGGGTTGTCGAGTAAGTATAATTGAGCAGCACTCAAATAATTTACTGCACGCCAATATTTATTTAATGTTTCAAAATATTTTTCTGTTGAAAATTTGTCCATATGTTTCTCCTATGTTTTTATTATACAAAAATTTTTGAAAAAAGAAAAAGAAAATACACAAAATAGTATTTTCATTTTTAAAAATATTAAACTTATTATAAATCAACATCTAACTTTACTTTTTTATGCTATTAAGGTATACTAAAATAGAATTAAAAGGATAGTTATGATAGAATCAAAATCGTGGAATTGGGCAATGGTGGACAAAGATGACAAATATTGGAACTCACCTGCTCCAGAGTTTTATTACTTGGCAGATAATTGGAAAAATAAAAATTTTAAAAAGATTTTAGATGTTGGCTGTGGTTATGGAAGAAACAGCATATATCTTGCAAAGCAAGGATTTTGTCTTGATGGTTTTGATTTATCAGAGTTAAGTGTTGAGAGGACAAAAGAAAATGCGAAAAAACAAAACCTAAACTTTGATAATTTTGTAGTTGCTGATATGCTAAATTTCCCATACCTAGACAACACTTTTGATGGACTTATTGCTTATAATGTTATATCTCACACAGATATTGAAGGATTTAAGAAAACTTTAAATGAAATAAAAAGAGTGCTAAAACCAGATGGCGAAGCATACTTTACCCTTGGTTCAAAAAAATCATTTTGGTTCACTAACCCAAAATGCACCTATGTTGATGAAAATACAAGAATAAGAGTTGAAGATGGTCCAGAAAACGGAATACCACATTTTTATATTGATGATGAAGATTGTTTAACACTTTTTAATGACTTTAAATTAATAAGAGTGCAAGAAGTTAGAGAATTAACTCACTATGGAACATTTAGTCCACATTACCATATTTGGATAAAAAATAAACAGCAAATTTTCTTGCTGTTTTTTAGCATCAAAAATACTTACCTGTAAATCCTAAAATCCATTTTAATGGAAATATTTTGTTCGCAAGATATGCCCATTTCATTGAAGATCCAACTATATACATTGGTTTTGATTTTTTCTTGTTTGCAATTTTGTACATTTTCTTTGTTGCATATTCTATTGTCATTCTTTTTGGTTCACGCCTATCAATTTGCTTTGCACTTTCTTCAATTCTGTTACCATATCTAAAATTTGTATCAAAAGTTTTTACTCTATTTTTTGAAAAATTAGTTCTAACATCTCCGGGACAAATACACAAAACATCAACACCACTATCTTTTAGTTCCATTCTAAGTCCATAAGAAAGCATACTTACTGCAGACTTTGATGCACTATAATGTGTTCTAAACGGAACAGCAAAAAATGCACATGCTGAACTTATATTTACTATTCTTGAACCTTTATTCATAAATTTTAATGCACCTTTAATACAAGATAAAGTTCCAAAATAATTTACATCAAACATTGACTTTGCTTTATTTGTATCAATAAGTTCTGTTGCTCCATAAACTGCATACCCTGCGCAGTTAATCAACATATCAATGTGTCCAAATTTTTCTCCAATGTAGTTAAAAGTATCAATAACTTCTTGTTCATTGCTTACATCACAAAAATACTCTGTATCTGTATTTTCTTCAATGCTCTTATCAAGTGTTATTACCATATCTCCATTTTTTGTGAATAAATCTTTCAGTCCCATACCTATTCCACTTTTTGCACCAGTTATAACTATTATTCTCATTACAATCTCCTAACAAGTATAGTATTTTATCATAAAACAAAAATATTGCATATAATTTTGACAAACTTTTTTTAAAATGATAAATTTATATAGAATATGAATTTAGGGTCAAAAAAAGCAATTATTAAAGCATTTTTAATAATTCAAACAATTTTAATAATAGCAGTTTTTTTATCAATGATAATATTGCTATATTTTTATTTTGACTTTTTACACCCATACAAAAAATATTTACCAGATGATTTTTTTACAAAAAAATTTCTTGTACCAACATTATACTTCTTTTTATATTGCATATATTATTCGATTATATCAATATATTTAAGAAAAAAATTAAATCAAAATAAAGAACAGTTTTACAAAAATTTAGTTCCATATAGATTTATTGCTGTTACAAGTATTTTCTTTGGCATTTTTGGTTTTATATTAATGACAATATCTGCATTTAGAAAAGATGATGGACAAGATGAACAGCCATTATATAGCAAACCAAAGAAACCTAAAAAAGTAAAAATCAAGTATCCAAAAGATATTAACAAACAATTAAAAGCGATTAAGCATCAAAAAAAACTTGGATATATTTCTCAAGAGTTATGTGAGAAAAAATGCAATGAGATTATAAAAAATTATAATAATTCAATAAAAATTCAATAAAAAAATGCAAATTAGTTTGCATTTTTTTGTTTTTCATAATAATCAACAGTAACTGTTCCATAATCTTTTGAATCAAATTTTACAAAATAATTACTTTCAAATGGTTTTAATTTATCTCTTTCACAAACGATTATACCATCATCATTTAACAGGTCTAATTTATATATTTCTTCCAAACAATCTTCGTAGACCCCACTTGCATATGGTGGGTCAATAAGAATTAAATCCAATTTCTGTTTTAGTGTTTTTAAAGCGTTTTTATAATCATAATTTATAACTTTGTAGTTATCGCATTTAAGCCCATTTAAATTTTGTTTGGTAAGTTTTATGCTTCTAATATCTTTATCTACAAAATATACAAATTTTGCTTCTCTGCTCAATGCTTCAATACCAAGTGCGCCACTGCCACTAAATAAATCAAGAACAACTTTGTCTGGCACAAAAAATTGCAACTTTGTAAATATCGCCTGTTTTACTTTATCTCCTGTTGGTCTTATATTGTCAGATGTTGGAGATTGTAATTGTTTTCCTTTAAATCTTCCTGCTATAATTCTCATATAATTAGTATATCAAACTATGTTAGATTAATCAATTAATAAATTGGTCCTTGAATTATTTAAGTTTGTTAATATTTCATAATTTGTTATATTCACTTTTTTTGCCCATTCGTTTGCATTATCAAACACACAAACCTTATCTCCTATTTGCAAATTTTTATTTGAAACATCAACCATAAATAAATCCATACAAATATAGCCAATAGATTTTACATTTTTCCCACATATTTTAACTTTAAAATTATTTGATAAATTTCGCGGAATACCATCTGCATAACCAAGTGGTATTAAAGCTATCTTCATTTTTTTGTCTGCAATAAATCCATTTTGATAGCCAACATTTTCTCCTTTTCCTATTTCAAAAACTTTTATAACCTTGCTTTCAATTTTCATCACAGGTTTTAATGATTTTTCACCATATCCATAAAGACTAATGCCACATCTAACATATTTTGCAAAATCAACATTATAATTTACCATTTTACTGCCACCAATATGAATAATTGGATAAAAATCTTTTTCTATTATGTTAATATAATCTTTAAAAATATTAATCTGTTTATTGGTAATATTTTCATTATCAGTTTTATAAAAATGAGTAAAAATACCTTCAAATTTAATTTTTTTTGATATTTTAATTAATTTTTGCATATTTTTTAACTCATTTTTATCTTTTAACCCAAATCGGTTCATTCCTGTATTAATTTTTATATGTACATTTATTGGTATATCCATTTCAATCAATTCATTTAATTGGCTTACACTTTCTATCATCACTGAAATATTATTTTTTGATGCCAGTTCATAATCAATACAATAACCCAAAACTAATATAATTGCTGTTTTGTTAATAGTGCGTATATTTATTGCTTCGTATAAATTCTGCACAGCAAAAAAATTACAAAACGGACTTAATATATTTACAACTAATTGTGCGTTATGTCCATATGCATTTGCTTTAACAACAGCACAAATATCTTTTTGTGATTTTTGCTTTAAATATAAAAAATTATCAATTAAGTTTTGTCTATTTATTATCTTATTTGAAAAATACTTCATATAAATATATACATATAAATATAAATTTTTGACACAAAAAAATCACTTATAAAAGTGATTTTTATTATTCAGAGATATGTTCGATTGCTTGTCCAATAATATTTTTAATATGGTCATCAGAGAATGTGTAAAACACTTCTTTCCCTTGCTTTCTACATTTTATCAAATTGGCATCTTTTAAGACTTTTAATTGATGAGATACTGCACTTTTTGTCATATCTAATATATTTGCAATATCACAAACACAAACTTCATTGTCATCTAGCATTGTTAAAATACTTATTCTTGTGTTATCACTTAAAATATGAAATAATCTTGAAAGCGAAATAATTGATTTGCTTTTAGAGAATCCCTTTTTATACATTTTTACAACATCTTCATGAATCATTTTACAATCACATGAAATTACACTCTTTCCCATTTTTCACCTCAAGTTGAACATCTATTCAATCAATATTGTACATAATGTTTTCTTATTTGTCAATATTTTTGTATATTTTTTATTTCATTGCTCAAAATAATCGCAAGGAGGATTAAAATGATTATTGTAAATTATATAGCATTTATTTTGCTTGCTATTGGTGGTCTAAATTGGGGACTTATTGGATTTTTTAACTATAACCTTGTTTCTGCAATTTTTGGACCAGAACCAAATATTTGGAGTTCAATAGTTTATATTCTAGTTTTTGCAAGTATGCTTTGGCTTTTATTTGCAATCATTTATTCAAATGGTGTAATTAATTTTACTCATATGTAAAAATTTAATAAGAAAAAAAGTGGCATATGCCACTTTTTTCTTTACGCTTAAAAGTGAATTATAAATCTCTACTTTCTTCCTTTTTGCTTATTTTTGTATTATTAATACTTAAAAGTCCTTGTTTTACATCTTTCAAGTACTTTAAAACACTTTTTGGTTTAGCACCTACCATTGCACAATCTATGTGATATATTATTTCTTCTCTACCCTTATCTGACCTCATCAATTCTTCCAATTTATTTTCTGCTGTTTTCATTGAATGATTTTTCCTTTGCCAGTTATTGTATTCTTCTCTATCATATACCCAAAGTGTACGACTTAAAAGTTGAATATTAGTTAAGTTATCTGTGGAAAATGGCTCACCAATAGGTTCAAGTGCAGTAGAATATAAAACCTTTAATTCATAGAAATTTGGCGCCAACCTATCTTGAATGCTACCAAAAGCTTTAATATCAGCCTGTTTTAATTTTTCCGGGTCTAGTTTGTTTAAATCCAAATCGTAACCTGCACGCCTTGCAAGTTCAGTTAAGAATAATCTTTTTGACCTACCATTACATTCTCTAAAAGGATGCAAAATATTCAACTCATTTGAATAATAGGCAAATAAGTCAACAAACTCATTGGGTGTTAGATTTTTTAAATAGTTATCTTTTTTTAAACTATCAAACAAATCATTTATCCCTTCATTTATATTTTCAACATAATAAAAAGTATTTGAACCCTTTATCATATTCATAACTCTAATTTTCCCAGCCCAAGGATACAAGTCTTCTAATAAATACTTATGAATATAGCACAAACCTTCAAATGTCATAGGTATG
>CALDLU010000007.1:0-1084 GCA_937915245.1 uncultured Clostridia bacterium
TGAACCCAAGTTGCAAACTATTTAATAGTGCAGAAAGTGTTGTTGGTCCACAAACAATAATCTTGTATTGAGTTTGTAATTGCTCACAAAGTCCATTTATGCGGAGTATTTCAGCATACATACCTTCAATTGGTACATACATAACAGCAAAATCTGTTGTTTTTGGAATTAAAATATATTTTTCTTTTATCTTTTTTGCTTCTTCTTTAACTCTTTTTTCAAGGTTCTTTACTGCTATGTCAACATCTTCTTTATTCCCATTTTCGCTTGCATCAATAATTCTTTGATAATCTTCTATTGGGAATTTTGCATCTATTGGCAAATAAACTTCGCCACTGTCATCTTTCCCTGGCATCTTTATTACAAAGTCAACTCTATCCATATTTTTTGGATTTATGTTCACTTGGCTTAAATATTGGTCTTTTGTGAGTATTTGTTCAAGCAAACTTTCAAGTTGAATTTCTCCCCAAGTTCCACGAGTTTTTACATTTGTTAAAACTTTTTTAAGGTCGCCAACGCCAGTTGCAAGTTGCTTCATAACACCAATGCCTTCATAAACAGATTGCAATCTTTCGTTTATGATATTAAATGAATTAGTAAGCCTATTTTCCAAACTAACATTAAGTTTTTCGTCAACAGTTTGTCGCATTTGCTCCAACTTCTTTTCGTTGTCTTGACGCATTGAACTTAACCCGTTTTCAAGAGTTGTTATTGCATTTTTCATTGACTGGTCATTGTTTTGTAACACACTGTTAAGTCTTGTCAAAATTTCACTTTGTTGAGTGAATTGAGTTCTGTTGTTTTGTGAAACACTGTTAAGAAGTGTGTCATTTGAATCTTTTATTTGGTGCAAGATAAGTGAATTTAGTTGATGATTTAATTCATTTTGATTTTTGCTTGCATTTTGAATTTCGTTTATAATCTTGTCAACATCAACACTTGTATTATCTTTTACAGATACTTTTTTTATACTTATCAAACAAATAACACTAACAATTAAACAAATAAGTGAAACAACCAAACTAACTATTTCTATAATCATAATGTTTTATTTTTTAAGAGCCCTCAAAATCAAAAAGACCGT
>CALDLU010000008.1:0-3692 GCA_937915245.1 uncultured Clostridia bacterium
AGTAATTTTTGAAAAAATAAGAAAAGAATATTCATTAGGAAGAAAAATACCACTTTCATTTAAACTTGGATTTAAAGATTCATTGTTTAACATAGTTGATATTTCTTCAATGGGTGCAATCGCTTCAGTTGTATTATATTTGATTGGAACAACTGGACTAAAATCATTTGCTGTAACTTTGCTTATTGGTAGTGTACTTTCAATTGTATCTTCATTACTCATAACAAGACTATTTACAATTTGGTATTTACCTTTAAACAACACAAACGCAAAACATTTGGCACTTAAGAAGGAGGCAAAGAGTGATGAAGAATAGTTTTTATAATAAACTTAAAAATGGACTAAATGACACAAAGTATAACTTTTCTAAAAATTTATTATTTCACATTATAGCTCCTTGTCTTATAATACTTGTTGGACTTATATTATTATTGTGTGTAAACTTTAATGTTTCTTATGATTTTAAAGGTGGCACAGTTGCAACTGTGGTTGTTGAAGCTGACTTAAATAATAAAGAAAATTATGATTTAGTTAAAAAAGATATTGATGCTGTTTGCAAAGATAATAAAATAGAAGTTATTGTTTATCAAAAAGCAGATGTAAATAACTATGGTGATGCAATCAGTATAAAATTTGATAGAGTAAGTGATGAAGTTAGGGAACAACTTAAACAAGATTTATTGGAAAAATTTCATCCAGACATAACTGATGAGTTTGAAAAAGATATTTTTGTTAAGGTTGATAATTTTGATAGAAATGTGTCAACTGAAGTAACAATGTCATTAATATTAGCAATACTTGTAACTTTTGTTGCTTTATTCGTATATATCGCATCAAGAAAAGGTATTTGTGCAGGGTTTATAGCATTATTTGCCAGTGTGATTTCAAATTTCACATTCGCAGGTTTGTTATTAATAACAAGAACAGTTATTGATATAAATGTTGTTGGAGCATTCGCATTTGTAACATTATTATCTGAATTGTTATCAATGTTGTTCATAACAAAAGCAAACGAAAACTTTGGCAAAGAAATCCATGCAAAAACAACAAAAATGGATTTAGCAAATATTACAATAAAAGACAACTTTAAACTTATTGCCGTTATTTCAATAATTGTTCTTATGTTTGCATTATTTATGGTAGTTATGCCTTTATATGCAGTTCAAAATATAGGTATCGCAATGTTCATTGGTTTAGTATCTTGTGTATATACAGATATTATGATATTACCAGGTCTTTGGGCAATTCTATTTATTCCAAGAAAGAAAAAACAAAAAGCAGTTAATAATAACAACAATGTTATTGTTGAAGAAAAATTGACTGAAGATGATATTAATAATGCTCCAGAAGTTATTGTTGAAACTGAAGCAAAAGAGTAAAAATTAAAATATGTCCTATGAGACATATTTTTTTTGCAAATTAATTTGTAAAAGATTAAAAAAATTTGTATACTATATCCATAAAGTGGTGTCTAACATATTTAGACAGGGTAGATGTATATGAAACTAATAAAATTTTATAACGATGGTGCGGATAGTACCATCATTTCGAGTTTAGCACAAAAATTTGGTGTTAATGAAAAAGTAATAGAAATTGCATATTCAAGAGGTTACAAAACTGAAAGTGATTTGCAAATATTTTTTAATCCAGCAAATCAAAGTTACTATAATCCATTCCTATTGTCAGGAATGAAAGAAGCAACTGAAAAAATAAGTTGGTATGCAAAAAATAATAAAAATATTTTAATATTTGGAGATTATGATGTTGACGGAATGAGTGCAACAGCAATAATGATAAAAATGTTAAAAAAACTTGGAGTTAATGCAAGATATTATTTACCAAACAGATTTATTGATGGATATGGTTTGACTTGTGATGTTATTGATAAAATTTGCAAGGACAAAAAACCAGATTTAATAATTACAGTAGACTGTGGTATTACTTGTTATAAAGAAGTTGAATACTGCAAAGAACTTGGTATTGATATTATAATAACAGACCACCATGAATTGCCTGAAATAACTCCAAATACTATTGTTGTCAATCCAAAAATGCCAAATCAAAATTATAATTTTAATGGACTTTGTGGAACGGGAGTTGCGTTCAAAATTTCTCAAGCAATTTTAGGGGAAACTGAAAGTGAAGAATTTTTGCCTATTGCAACTATTGCAACTATCGCAGATATTGTTCCACTAACATCTGAAAATAGAATTATTGTGGCAAAAGGTCTTAAAGTTATGGACAAGTATTTGCCATATGGGTTAAAGGCAATTTTTAAACAAAACAAAATCAGTTTGTCTAATTTAGATGCAAATGATATTGCTTTTAAAATTGCTCCAAAATTAAATGCATCTGGAAGAATGGGGTCTGCAGAAGATTCACTTGAATTAATGCTTGAAACTGACCCTGTTAGAGTAAAAGAACTGTTGCAAAAGGTTAATGACCATAACACAAAAAGACAAACAATTTGTACAAAAGTTTTTGATGATTGCATGGCGATGTTAAAAAATGAAGATATGTCAAAATTGCCTGCAATAATTTTAAAATCTGACAAGTGGGATAGTGGTATACTTGGAATTGTTTGTTCACGACTTCTTGATATATATAACAGACCTGTAATTTTACTTGCTCAAAATGGAGATGAATTAAAAGGTTCTGCAAGAAGTATAGAAGATGTAAATATTCATCAAGTGTTAAGTTCAGTTAACGATTTGTTAGTTGTTTTTGGTGGACATAAAGTTGCTGCTGGACTTACATTAAAAGTTGAAAATTTTGAAGAGTTTAGAAATAAAGTTAATTCATTTATATTTGAGAATGTAAACTCACAAGCATTTATTCCTATTGATTACTATGATGTTGAACTATCTTTAAATGATTTAAACGATAGTTTGTTTAATGACCTAAAACTTCTTGAACCATGTGGTTGCGAAAATGCAAAGCCAAAATTTTTGATAAAAACCAATAAAGTAAGAATTTCAAGATTAAGTCCAAAATCAGTTCATGCATATATAAATATTAATGACAAGTTAAGTTTGATTTATTTTAATTACTTGAAAGATTATCCAAAACTAAACTTTGGTAAATATTATGAATTTGTTTTTGAATTGCAATCAAAAAACAAATCTGGGTATAAAGGACTAGTTAAAAATTTTGACAGTTCTAATGAAATTAAAGATTCATCAGACAAATATTTTAATGCTTTTAAGTTAAATCAATTACGATATGAAACAAATGATAAAATTGATGAAAATAGAATAAAAACATATGAAGATAAAAATCTGCTAGATTTCTTTGCTGGTTGTGCATCTTCATCATTTGGAACTTGTTTTATATGTTTTGATGCAAGTAAATACAAACAATTTTTGCAAGATTATGACCTTAAAAATATTTATGATATAAATTTTTTGGAGTGCAGGGCAACTGGTTTTAATGCATTAAATTTATCACCAATTGATATAAAATTTGCCAATAGTTATAAAAAAATAGTATTTCTAGATGCTGTATATGATAAAGGATATTTATGTCAAATATGTCAAAATTCAACTGCAGAAATTTACATTCCAAAAATAGAAAATAATGATGTAAATATGATTTTAAATTTGGATATTTCAAGAGAAAATATAACAAAATTTTATAGGACTTTGCAAAAAATTAATAATGAAGAATTTACTAGTTTAATAGGGTTACATTCA
>CALDLU010000009.1:0-2958 GCA_937915245.1 uncultured Clostridia bacterium
CTTGAAAAATTGCAAGAACGCAAACGCAGGAGAAAAGAAAAAGATTTTGAGATGTAAAAAGTATGTCACATAAGTATTGACTTTGAAAAATCTTATGATAGAATGCAAGTAAAAGGTTGAAGAAACGCAATGTTCTTCAACCTTTTGCATTTTAAAAGGAGGTATGATATAATAAATGGAAAAAGGTCCTAGTACTTATGCTGAATACTGGACAAGTGAATACGCTGAAGTTGAACATTATAAAAGACACGGCAAGCAAATGGGGTTTGAAAATAATATTCAAGGTTATTCTAATGAAGCAAAAGAATTTGCAATGAAAGAAAATGACAATATAATATCTTTTACTGCGAATGAACTTAAGAATTATTCAATATATAAGTATGATAAAGAAACAAATAAATTTATGATAATTTCTAGGGATGGTAAAATAGTAACATATTTCCCACCTAAAGATGGAATAGAGTATTTTTATGAACAGTATGAAAAGTGGGGAGACCATTGGAATTAAAAGGAGAAAGTATGATTAATATTATAAAAAATAAAAATAAAATAGATTATCCGCCCTATAAATGTAAAGTGTGTGGTATGGGAGATATTAAGAATTCATATGACATTTGCCCTTATTGCGGCTGGGAAGATGATGATATTCAAAATGAAAAACCGGATTATATGGGTGGTGCTAACGAAATGAGTTTAAATCAATATAAGAAATTTTGGAAAGAAAACAAAAATGAAATCTTACTTAACTTAAAAAGTAATAGATTTTATGCGATAGAAAAATCGCAAGAGTATTTTGACAAATTTTTAAAAAAATAAATAAAGTTGCTTTAAAGCAATTGATTTAGCAAGAAAATATTATGAAAAAAATTATAAAAATCATAAGTTGAATTAATTTTAACCTATGATTTTTTTGTAAGGAGTTTTTATGAAGGAAAAATATGAAGTTTATAACAATTTAACACAAGAAAAAACTGAATATGAAAAAGAAAAGTTAACGAAAAAACTTAAACTAGTTAGAAATGAATTTAAAACAGTTGGCAAATATGGTATGCCACTAATTAAAAAGCAAGAAATTGATTTAGAGAAAATCGATTTGTGGAGTTACACAAAGACAAAATTAAACGATGGAGATAACAAGAATAAAACAATTCACTTTTTTACTTATGATTGGCTATTTGAAAACGTTTATGAAAAACCAGAACTAGCAATGGAAAAATTAAAACAATATTATGCAGTGTTATCTCCAGAATTTAGTTTATACTGGGATATGCCAAACGCGCTTCAAATTTTTAGTACATTTAAAAATAGATGGTGTGGTGCGTTTTTTCAAAAGCATGGAATGAAAGTGATACCGACAGTATGCTGTGCTGGCGATGATAGTTATGATTTTTGTTTTGATGGTATAGAACAGGGCTCTGTAGTTGCAGTATCAACTTATTGTAGAGAAGAATATAAACATGAGTTTATGAAAAGTTATAATAAAATGCTGGAAGTAATTAAACCTACTGGGATTATTTGTTATGGAATACCGTTTGATGAAATGACGGGAAATATTAAGGCTATTAGTCCGTTTGATCAAGAAGAATTAATTGCAAAAATGGGCTTTGAAAACTATATGAAGAGATATATATCTGGCGAGTTATATCCAACAAGGTAGGCATAGCATGAAAGATTTGAAATTAAACATTGAATTACTGCCTAAGGGTGCTTGGGGTAATGATTTTAGTAGAACATTGGCTAAAAAAGATTGGGATATTTTAAGAAAAGTTTGCTACGATAAAGCAAATCACAAATGCACAATTTGTGGATTTGAAACAGATGATTTAGATGCTCATGAAGTCTGGGATTTTGATGTTGAAACAAAAACTCAAACTCTTAGAGATATAATTGCTATTTGTAGTAAATGTCATGGAGTTAAACATATAAGAAATTCGCAAAGGTTGGGATATGGAGAAAATGCAAAAAGACATTTTATGGAAGTTAATAACTGTAATGAGTTGGAATTTGCGAAGCATTTAGCCAAAGCTCAAATGGATTTTGAAGAAAGAAATAAAATTTATAGATGGAAGATGATTGCAAATTTAGAAAAGTTTGGTGGCAAAAATATTGAAATTAAAGAAATCGTTATTCCATTAATTAAATCAGAATATAAACAAGATGAATTAAACCTACTTAAAAATGAATGTGGTTTTGCACCTAGAATTTTAGATGTCAATATTGATAATTACCAAGGGACTATATCTATAACCTGTGACAAAACTAATAAAATTGAATGGTTTGATGAAAATAAAAATTTGTTAGATACAAAATATAATTTTGGCGAAAAATTTAACACAAATTTTTCTGTTAAAGATTTAAGATGTTCATATTTAAAATTCAAGTTAACAGGAGCGTATGGGGAAAAAGTTTCAAAAAAATTTTATTTAATTGAATGTAAATAATTTGACAGCAATTGACATCAAATGTACCAGTTTTAGGTAGTTTTATAAAGAATTAGTTTATGACTATCGGTCTTTTTTAGGCACGCAAGAAGATTTTTAATCTTCTTTTGGAGCAAATTTTGGTAGCAGTTGCACCAAAAATTGACAGCAAATGTTTTTTTGTTTAAAAAATTTTGTTAAAAAATGAGAATAAAAAAATCGCCAGAACCCTAGGAAAATAAAGGGTTTTAGCGATTTTTAATGAGTGGAGCTACTGACGGGAATCGGACCCGTGACCCCCACCTTACCAACACACGAACCCACGCCACAAACTTGTGCCCACACCCCGAAAACCACCCATAAATACTAGCTCTTTCGCTAGTATTTTTTATTTAGGTACAAAAAATTTTAAAATTACTGTATCTTACTGTACCTGTAGCCACTTTTTTAGCATATTTGAGTGGTCTAAACCTGCCTAAAATCGCCTAAAAATATCTAAAACTTTGCTAATAAACTTGCTTGCAATTGATATGGACTT
>CALDLU010000010.1:0-4245 GCA_937915245.1 uncultured Clostridia bacterium
ATTTTTGTTGTTTTTGTAGAAAATAGTGTAGTCTACATCTTTAACTAAGCCTTTTGAATTAATTGATATATTTACTTGTGGACAGAGTTCTTGACCAGTAAAGGGAATAGGAGAAATTGTGCTATATTGAGCAGTAGAAATGTCAATTTTTTGTTCTGTTTCTTCTTTTTCTTGCAAAACTGAGTAAGCTTTTATTCTTCCAGCATAACCTATACTATTCCAACCATAAGAAGACTTGTAATGAGTGTTTTCACTTGAATTGAGAGAATACAAAATATATGAACTTCCGCCAGTGGTACTACTGATGTTTACAACAACTGAATAATATGTGCCATTATCAATTTTTGCTAAATTATCTAGCATAATCGTGTGATAACCGCCATAATCTAAAACTCGCTCGCCACTCGCAGACAATGTTCCACTTTCTGGATTTTTTGGGTCAGTTAAGTTGGTGTAAACTTGAACTTTGCAAGTTAGGTTATACCCATAAGTTGCCACATTAACCGCCTTCACATATTCATCATGAGTATTATCGCTTTTCTTTGCCATAAACACATTTGAAACACATTTTGAAGCACTTTCACTTCTCATTGGGGCATCAGAAACATTGTCATAAAAATAGTTAAAGTCGAACTCGGATTTGTTTGCATATTTAAACCCGCAAGTATTACCAATTGCACTGTCGTAAGAAAGGTAAAAATATGGTAGGGAGTTATAACTATTTTTGATTATCCATCCACCATTTTGGGTTGCGGTCTTCGGCTGGAACTTGTTTGCTGGAATAGTGTCGTCCCATCCAACAATAGTCATTGCATGAGAAATTCCATCACGAGTTTCACCTTTGGTGTTGTAATAATATACTTCTCTAGCATTGTAATACGATCCAGTTACGGCACCATATTTGGCAATGGCTTTTTTTATTTCGGTTATTCTGTACGAACTGGTTGAGTATAGATCAATTTGTTCGGCATCAAGCAGTCTATACATATTGTTTTCATAAGCATCTGCTTTAGCAGTAACATTCCCAGGAACTGGGGCACACCATTGAGATAGCATTAGAAATGTGTTGTAAGAACTTCCGGTAACATTCCATTTATCATTGTTATATACACCAACAGTGTTGCCAAGTGGGTCGGTGTCTCTATTGTATGTTCTGTATGCAATTTGAATTGGAGAAAAACGCAAAGTGTCTTTTGTGTTGTTGTCTAGTTTGTCTTTTAAAATTGATGTTTCAGATGCACTCGCAGTCGCATAAGCCCAGCAAATATTTGTGCTTCCTTGGTCAAGATTTGGGGTTACAATATCGTAATCGCAAC
This sequence comes from uncultured Clostridia bacterium, assembly GCA_937915245.1. Classification (GTDB taxonomy): domain Bacteria; phylum Bacillota; class Clostridia; order Christensenellales; family UBA1242; genus UBA5893. Next base: position 1,317 of record CALDLU010000010.1, read on the forward strand.
TGTTATATTTTTCTTGACTAGCAATTTTATCAATGCTCAACAAATTAAGTGTTGGACTTGAAAAACTATAAGCAAAAGCAATATCATACTTATTAAATATCGTAAAACACGATAAAAGTAATATTAGTGTTCCTAATACGATAAAGATTTTGGCTTTTGATTGGTTAAGATATATTTTCATAATACGGTATAATAATAACATATTTGGTGGTTTAGAGCAAATAAGGTTATCATTATTTTTATTAAATAGGATATTTATTAAATTTAATCATTTAGATCTTTTCAAACTATGTGATAAGGGGTTGACATAAAGAAATTATTTATTTAACACAAACAGTAGTTTGAAAGGATGTGGATGCCTTTCAAGTATAGTAAGTACTAGGGAGAAAAGACTATGGAAGATAACGAATGGTTTGGTGTTAAGCCTGAAAATTATATCAAGCTAAATTCAAAAAACAAAACACAAGAAAACTACACTTATTTAAATGAAAAATGCTTAACTAACAATATTGGAAATTATGAAATTCACAGATTAAACTCATAAAAATTGCAAATATTTATAAATATATTGCTTGAAAAATTTTTCACAGAATAGGAAAATAGCAAAATTTTCACAATTTTCAATTTACTGCCTTAACTTTTTGAAACAATTTGTCAGTATATATGACGGACAAATGAAATTTAATAACTTGCACAGACAATAGCACATATTTTGTTGGGTTATTTTTTTCTGTAATTTTTTTGAAGAGTTCAAATGTTGAATTCTTGGAGTTAGTAAAATTTTCACATAAAAGCATCTCCGAACGGATAAATAGCATCCGAACGACTATGTAAGAATAAAAATAAGGAGGTGCTGAAATGTAAAGTCGAAAACAAAATTCAAGCAAAGTCTTTTGCGAAAGGCTTTTCAAATTCATTTGGAACACCAACAAGTAAACCTTATCTAAATAAATCTGACACTCCAAGTAAACTAGCAAAATATGATGGTAGACCAACTCGTATTGCAGCTATGCCTATTGGTATGATTAAAGACCTTGCCGAAGGTGGGGTTGTTGGAATGGCAAAGGATTTGGTCCCAAGAGCAAAAAACATTGTCTCAGGTGATAGTTTTATTAACCATGCACAATGAAAAGCATTCTTATAAATAATGAAGAAAATAAACAAGACTAGCATGTGCTAGTCTTGTAAAAATGTTTTAATGGTAGAAGATGGTAAAGCAAATGAAACACCTTGTATAACTTCTCCATATTTATCTTTTAATCTAAAACTAATAATTCCAAGCAAGTCCCCATTTTTATCAAAAACAGGGCCACCACTATTTCCTTCGTTTATAACTAAACTTGTTTGAATTGCTTTTATTGTTTTATCGTTATATATTACATTTCTTTTACTACTTGATATAACTCCAGATGTAAAAGATAAACCAAAACCGTTTGGATTTCCAATTGTATATATTGTTTCTCCATTGGCAACATTTTTTTTCAGTTTAAAATAGCTTGTGTTAGTTTTATCAATTTTAATAATTGCTAAATCATCATCATTTTCGCTTATCTTAATTACATTTGCGTCATACCATTTGTCTTCATTAGCTAATCTAACTTGAATTATATTATAATTTGCACTTGTTGATGAATTATATGCAACATGCTTATTTGTAAGAATGGTTCCGTTGTTATCTATAAAAAATCCAGTTGCATATCCCCAAGAAAGTTCATCATCCGAAACTTTTATTTCAACTATTTTTAATATATTTTCTTCAAAAATTTTAGAAGTGCTATTTGAACTAAAAAAGAAAATACTTGCAATAATATTTAGAATAAAGAGTATGATTAAAATGCTATAATTTATAATTAAAAATTTTTTAGTCATCTTATACACCCACTATCTTGCATTGGATTAATGTCCTTGCAAAAGTTATCCATTTCTTGTCTAAATAATCCGTTTGACTCATGAATAAAATAATCGCTTATTGAGGTTTTATCTTTTGAGGCGATAAAAACTATTGTTGTATTCCAACCAGAGTTATCTTCGCTATGAACCTTTCTTCCTGCAATTTTGTTCTCATCAAAAACATATGCTGCGTAAAAATCTTCATTTGATATTTCAGATTCAGTGATTTCTTCTGGTGTAAAATTGTGAGAGTAATTTAAAGGATTTGTTAAATATTTTTTTAAATCCAAAAAATTATTAACTTTTATTGCATTATATTTTTCATAAATATATTTTTCCCACTTAATAATTTTCATAAATGCTCCTAAATTTTTGGTGTTCCGTAAAAAACATGAGGATGTGAAAGATCTGTATAAGTTAAACCAGGATGAAAATGATTAAAATATCCAGGCTTTGTTGCAAAATGATGAATTGCACCGGGATTGCCTAAAATTGTTCCGGCTTCAGTTGCAATAAGACTTGCTGCGGCATTTGTAGGGGTATAGAGACTAATAACAAAAGATTTATTAGAACCTTTATGAGCAGACTTTACATAAGAAGATGTAGTCAATATTGCCAAAGCAGAAATGTTTGATATTGCTTTCGGAGCCACATACAATAATCCATCGTCAGTGTCTGCCACAGCAACATAATATTTGCCAATTTCAAATTTTATGGTTTTATCATAAGGTTTTGTTTCTACCTTTGTATTACTTATAGAAATGGTGTAACTAAAGGTTGTAGTGATTGTTGTGGTTGTAATGGTTGTTGTTTTTTTAGTGAACAATGATCTAAACCAACTCCAAAAGCTTCTAACCCAAGAAACTATAGTTGTGACAACCACATTTACCACTTCAACTATAGCAGGGGCGGCAACTACAACAACTGCTGAAAGTAAAACAGCAACTTCTTTAGCAGTCAAAGCAATTCCCAATGCAGCCAAAGTTACGCTACATTCATTAAAATTTTCTGTTGATAAATTTTCTGATAAAGAAACATA
>CALDLU010000011.1:0-9101 GCA_937915245.1 uncultured Clostridia bacterium
ATAGTTTTATTAGTATTTTCCAAAATTGAAACAACTTCACATTCTGTTACTTCTTCTGTTTGTTCAAGAATTTTTGCAAGAACTAAATCCCCGTCCATTGCACCATTCAATTTTTTGGGAGCAATAAAAAAGTCTGGCAAAGTTCTATCTTGTGGCACTAAAAATGCGTATCCTTTACTGTTGCCAATAACCTTACCTTTTATAAGTTTTTTATCTTCACCTGTGATTTTAAATTCACCCTTTTTCTTTTCAAAAATTTCTCCACGAGCAATCATTGAGTTTATTATGGTTTTTATTTCTTTTGGTGTTTTTGTAAATCTTCCAGCAAAAAATAAAATCATATCATCTTTGCTTTTGAATTTGATTTTGCTTGTTTTTAAAAATTCTAATATTTTTTGTTTCATAAGATAAGTATAATATTTTTTATATTAAAAATCAAATATAAGATATAAATAAAATTATACATAAATTAATTTTTTAAAAATAATATTAAAACAATCAAAATTTTACATAAAATACTTTATTTTTTTAATTTATTTTGCTAAAATATGTTTCGTAAAATATAAAGGAGAAAATTATGGCTGAAACAAAAAGTAAATCAAGTAGCAAAAGTAGTTCATCAAAGAGTACTACAAAAACAAAAAGAACAAGAACCGTTTGGGGACTTAACAAAATAAGTTTTTGGACAATTGGAGCAATGGCAATATTGTACCTTGTTGCATCAATACTTGCATTGTGTGGAGTAAACCTTAAAATAGTTCAAGCATTACAAGGATTCGCAACTGCAATTGCAATTTGTATTGTTGCTTACCTTGCTTGGAAGTATGTAAAATCAAAACCAACTGTTTGGAAAGTATTATATTTTGTACTTTTATTAGTTGTACTTCTTGGAATTATTCTTCCACTTGTAGTTTAATAAAAAGAAAAAATTTGGACTTTTGTAAGTCCAAATTTTTTGTCATAATTTGTTTACTCTGCATTTTTGGTGAGATAAAATATTTACGAAACAGAAAAATCTGTTTCCATTTATATCTTTTCATATCCTTATTTTTAGCAAAACAAAAATCATTAAACACAACCTATCTTTACAAATCACAAAAAGTATTCCTTTTAATTCGTTTTGCTAGCAAAAAACCGAAACTAATGTAGTTTCGGTTTTTTTGTTTTTTCATCTATTTATTATCAACTTTTGCCATATGAGCAATAAGGTCAACAACTTTGTTTGAATAACCCCATTCATTGTCATACCAAGCAACAAGTTTTACAAATGTTGGAGTAAGCATAATTCCTGCTGTTATATCAAATATACAAGTATTTGGATTTGAAATAAAATCGCTTGAAACAACTGCTTCATCTGTGTATGACATAATACCTTTCATTTCTCCATTTGCTGACTCTTTTATTTTTTCAACAATTTCTTCGTATGTTGTTGGTTTTTCAAGATTGCAAGTTAAATCAACAACACTTACATCAAGAGTTGGCACTCTAAAACTCATTCCTGTAAGTTTCCCTTTTAGTGTTGGTATAACCGAGCCAACTGCCTTTGCTGCTCCTGTTGAAGATGGAATTATATTGTATGATGCTGCTCTGCCACCACGCCAATCTTTTTTGCTTGAACCATCAACTGTAAGTTGTGTTGCTGTTGTTGAATGAACAGTTGTCATAAGCCCATCTTTTATTCCAAAATTATCGTTAATAACTTTTGCAAGTGGTGCCAAACAGTTTGTTGTGCAACTTGCATTTGAAACGATGTCCATATCTTTTGTGTAAGTGTTCTCATTTACGCCCATAACAAACATAGGCATTTCTTTTCCTGGTGCAGTTACAATAACTTTTTTTGCTCCAGAAGTTAAATGTGCTTTTGCTTTTTCATAAGAAGTAAACACACCTGTTGCTTCTGCAATATAATCAGCTTTTACATCTTTCCATGGTATCATTGCTGGGTCTTTTTCTGCAAAGAACTTAATTTTGTTGTTACCAACAATCAAGTATTCGCCATCAATTTTAACATCGCCATTATATCTTCCATGAATACTGTCAAACTCAAATAAATACTTTGCGTAATCAAGTGTTAAAAATGGGTCATTGACTGCAACACATTCAACATCATCACGATTTGCAATCGCACGCAAAACCAATCTTCCTATTCTTCCAAAACCATTAATTCCTATTCTTACTTTTTTCATACATTCTCCTTTTCTTGCATTTCTGCTTTTTCATACTCGTTATTGCCAATTAAACACTTTATACATATGAGTATAACAATGATTGCAATTATTGTTAAAGATATTGCCATAACAAAAATATACAATGACTTTAAATAAAATACTTTTTTGCTATAATCAATTAAAGCCCAACAAAGAATTGGTGCAATAAATAGTATACTAAAAATACAAAGACTAATTATGTTACCTTTTATTTTTGGTTTAAATTTTAATTTGCTTTTATATGAAATATTAACTTCAACAATATCAACACCAGTCCATTTATTTACCTTTGTATACATTGAAGAATTTGATAAATTTTTCAGCACATCAAGTGGCACTTTCCCAAAGCAAAGCATTGATAACTGTGTGTGGAATAGTTTGTACCCAAAAATAAAATTTATAACTATATCCAACAGTTTTTTAAAAAAGTCAGTTAATCTGGAATGTTTTTCTTTTACTTTTGCAATTTGATTTTCTTTTTTTACAGCATTTGTTAATGAAATAACATCGTTAAAGTTATTTGTATATTCTCTAATTAAAACAAGTTTATCGCCACTAACCTTTGGAATAAGTGCATTGATAATTTTATCTGCATCAGTTTCTTTTGTTGCAAATATTCTTGTATTGTTCAAATTTTCAAAATTTCTGTTTGTTGCAAATATAATCTCAAATTTTTCAAAATGCTGTTCGCAATTTTTTTCAAATTCTATTGGGTCAAACTTGCCATCATCAACAATTATAAATGAAGGATAATTCATAATTCTTCTCCTATTTTGTGGATAGTTTTCTTACTCTTTTTAAATGTCTTCCACCTTCAAACTTTGTTGTCAAAAATTCTTTTACAATGGAAATTGCTTTTCTTTTTGTCATAAATCTTCCTGGAAGAACCAAAACATTAGCATCATTATGTCTTCTCGCAAGTGAAGCAAATTGAGTGCTTTCACAAAGTGCTGCCCTGATTTTTGGATTCCTGTTTGCCGCAATACTCATTCCAATTCCTGTGCCACAAATATATATGCCAACATTGTTTGGATTTTCCAAAACTTTTTCATTACCAAGTTTTGCAAAATCTGGATAATCAACTCTTTCTTTTGAATAAGTTCCAACATCAATAGTAGTTATATTTTCTTTGTTAAAAAATTCCTTAATTTGTTCTTTTAATTCAAACCCTGCATGGTCTGATGCCAAAATAATCATAGTAAGTTCCCTTTTATATAGATATATTAACATATTTTTTTAATTAAATACAACAAAAAAACTCCCACAAATATAATTTGAGGGAATTTTTTATACAAGTTTTTTATCTTTGCAAGTTTTGTGGTTGAACCGTTGTTGGATACAAACTTATATCTCCAACTCCTGGACAAACATTTGGTAACACTTGACATTCTGGAATACAAGGATATCCATAAGATGGAACAAGTATATCAACATCGGCAACAACTTTAACAATAATTTGAACACACGCAGTTATTGTGAAAGTGTTTTCTTGTGTATATGTTCCAATAGTACTTGCAAATTGACCAACTGCTTTTACTGTAACTGGACTTAATGCTGGTTGTGGCACGCAAAGTACTGCAGAAAAATCTGTTGTGTAACTTGATGTTGCAGTTCCCAAAACACCATTTGCATCTCTGTATGTTACAATAAGTGGGAATGTAATTTGACCTGTTACATTTGCAAAGTTTGGTCTATTTTCTAGCCTTGTTATCACAACATTTGATGTAACTGGACCTGTGGTTTGGTCTGTTTCTGTTGAAATGTAAGTAAGTGGCAATGCAGGGTTTGCAGGATTATAATTTGTTGTTTGAATTGTAATTCCTTGCAATTGTTCATTTCTCATACAAGCATCAAAAACACGAGTTACTTCAATTAAAACCTTTTCATTCAATCCATTTACAGGATTATTACAAATTGGTCCTGGTCTTGACTGATTTGTATTGTTTATGAAAAAAGACATTTTTACCTCCTTTAATCTTTTCATAATACTTTATGCATCAAAGTATAAAAAAGTTCAAAAAGTAAAAATGCCATATATTAATTATTCAATAAATTACACCACAGTGAAATCTGCTTTCACATTCTCACCACTTTGTGCATCTTGATATGTTATCCAATAGCCAAACTCTTTTTCTTTTGTGCTATCAATTGGTAACCACTCTGCATAACCTTTGAGTTCTGTTGGTGGATTTTCACTATACATTCCAGGAACACCATAGCAAATGTACTTCACTTGGTCGTTTTCATAAATAAGTCCCAAAACATAATAATCATCGTTATCTTCGTTTTCAATTTTTACCCATTTTGAAAAAGGAATAATTTGTTCAAGTAATTCTTCTTCCATATGAGTAGAAAATAATTTTGATATATCTTCACTTATCCCATCAAAAAAGGACTCTTCATTTTTTTCTTCTTCACCACTATAAAATGCGTAACGGTATTTGCAAGAACTACATTTATCACTACAATTTTCTTTCATACAATTATCTATTTCTTGTTCAATCTCATCTTGGTCTTCAAGTTCAATATTGTGTTCATCAAGCACTTTTTTACATTCATTCATTGTTGTAACATTATCCATTTCGCTTGCGACTTGTGCCAAAATTTCATTGGTACTTTGACTACCTTGCGTTGAGCCTACCACCAAAGATTTTACTTCGCCATGATTTATATTTATGATTGCACAAGAAAATTCATTTAAACTTAATATATTATTAAACTTAAAAGAATACTTCATATTACCAATTCTATTTAATCCAGCTTTTGAAACTTTGTCGCCTTCTTTTAGTCCTAATGACAAAATTCCATTTGGTTCATCTTTAAAGTTATATAATTTGATTTCGCCCAAGATTTCGCCGTCTTCTTTTTCAAAATTGACAACAGCCTTTTCGTTTCCACCATTTGTGCTTGATAGCACCAAAGTTTTTTTGAATAACATAAAACTCTCCTATAAAATTACACTATATATTCTATTATAAAAGGAGTGTTTTGTGATAAAGATAAAAAATCTATTTTTGTCGAATAAAGTCGTTATATGAATTTGCGAGTTTAACATAATCACTTGTTGAAAGTTGTTCTGCCCTTGCACTTGGGTCTATTTTTGCATTATTCAAAATGGTAACCACTTCATCTTTTGAAATGTTAAGCCCACTTGATAGGTTGTTTAATATTGTTTTTCTTCTCATTGCAAAACTTGCATGAACAATTTTTGAAAACATATCTTTATCAGCATCATATTTGTTTTTTACAATTTGAATATTAACAACAGCAGAATCAACATTTGGCATTGGTGTGAACATTTTTCTTGAAACATTGCGAGTTATTTTTACATCTCCAAAAAAGTCCAACATTATAGTTATTATGCCATAGTCTTTTCCACTTTTTGCGACTAATCTATCTGCGACTTCTTTTTGAACCATAACTGTAATTGATTTTACTTTTTGAGTGTTTTCAATAAATTTAAAAATTAATGGAGTTGTTATATAATATGGTAAATTTGCAATTATTGAATATTCGCCATCAAAATTATTTTCAATTTCATTTATATCTGTTTTTAAAGCATCTTTAAATATTATTTTTGAATTATTTATTTCTTTTAAATTTTCAGTTAATATTTCTTTTAAATTTTCATCAATTTCATAACTTACAACTTTTTTGGCATGCTTTGCTATAACCTTTGTGAGTGTGCCTGCACCTGGCCCGATTTCAAGAACTTCATCATCTTTTGTTATGCCACCATCACATACTATTGCGTTTAATAAATTTGTGTCAAAAATAAAATTTTGACCGAATTTTTTATTAAATTTAAAATTATTTAATTCCATTTTTTCTCCAATTAAATATTAAATATTTTTTTTGTATTATTTTCTATTATTTTTTCTAATTCATTTTTTGAAATATTTTTTATTTCACACATTTTTTCAAAAATTAAATCAATATTTTTTGGTTCATTTATTGTGCCACGAAGTGGAACAGGAGCCATATATGGGCAATCAGTTTCTGTTAATATCTTATCTAATGGTGTTTGCTTTACAATTTCCCTTAAACTGTTTGCATTATTAAAAGTTATTGCTCCGCCATAAGAAACATAAAAACCCATTTTATTTATCTCACAAAGAACTTCTTTTGAACCATGAAAACAATGAAATATTCCACCCTTTTTTATTTTGTCTTTATACTTTCTTACAATATCCAATGTATCGCCCATTGCATCACGAGTGTGAATTACTATTGGCAAGTCAAGTTCGTTTGCAAGTTCAATTTGTTTTATAAAACATTGCTTTTGTGCTTCTTTGTTATCTTGTACAAAATGATAATCAAGACCAATTTCCCCAATCGCAACAACTTTTTTATTGTTCTTTGCAAGTTCTCTTAACTTGTCCAAGATCTCATCATTAAATGTGTTTGCATCATCTGGGTGAACACCAATAACTGCAAAAACATTGTCATATTCGTTTGCTATTTCAACAGCTTTTACACTACTTGAAAGACTTGCACCAACGCATACCAACTTTTTTACATTATGCTCTTTTGCTCTTTCTATTATGTCTTTTGTGTCATTTTCTAATTGCTCATCGTTTAGGTGGCAATGTGTGTCTATTAACATATTTTTCTCCATCAAAAATTATACCTTATACTTCTTGTATAAGTCAAGTTTTCGCATACCTTAAACCTTTTTGACATATATTTTTATATGAATATAATTTGGACAAGTTTAATGATATTAAGTTTATTTACGCTTATTATCGTTTCGCCAAACTTAATAATTTCAGCAATGATAGACACAAGCAAAAGTTGTGTTTCTTTGTGTATTGACTTACTGGCGATTTATGCTGTTTGGCTTGCAATACTCGAAATTGTTGACAAATGTGGTCTTGGCGAAAAGTTGGCAAATCTACTAAATAAACCCATTAAAAAAATTTTTAAACTAACAGACAAAAATCAAATAAAATATGTTGCAATGAACTTATCTTGCAACCTACTTGGGCTTGGAAATGCAAGCACACCAAGTGGAATTGAAGCTATTCGCCTTATGGACAAAGATTTACCAAAGACAAGATTTGCAATGCTTATGCTACTTGTTATAAATGCAATGGGACTGCAATTATTCCCCACAACAATAATAGGTTTAAGAGCAAACTTACAATCATTAAACCCAAGCGATATAATCTTGCCAACATTTCTTTCAACAATTATTCCAACCATTGTTTGTATTTTGTTTTTGCATTTAGTTTATAAAATTAAGGAAAAGAACAAATGAGTGTGTATATTATTCCAATACTAATCTTGGCACTAATCATATATGCAACAATAAAAAAAGTTAATGTTTATAGTTGCTTCACTTGTGGTGCAAAAAAGTCTTTTGATTTGGTGCTTTCAATATTTCCCTACATTGCATCAATTATGATTTGTGTAATGCTATTTCGTTTGTCGGGTCTTGCTATGCTTCTTGTAAAAATACTTTCGCCACTATTCAATATTTTGGGTATTCCAACCGAAGTTTGTGAGTTGGTTTTGCTTCGACCATTTACTGGGAGTGGCAGTCTTTCACTACTTTCTGACATTATAAAAACTTATGGTGCTGATAGTTACATATCAAGGTGTGCATGCTCTATTATGGGAAGCAGTGAAACAATTTTTTATGTTTCCAGCGTATACTTTGCTGGCAGTAAAATAAAAAATATCACACCAGCAATTTTGGTTGCCCTTGTTGGTAACCTATTTAGTGCGATACTTTCTTGTCTTTTTTGTAAAATAATCTAAATATTTAAAGTTAAAGCAATTTGATAAACTTCATTTTTTGCCAATTTCCTATTTTTTGCAACTGTTTTTATTGCATCATTTTTGCTTAGTCCTTGGTTTATATATTGCAAGAGTTCATCTTCAATAGAAATTTCTTCTTTTTTTTCTTGTGGTTCTTTATTTCCTTCCACAATCAAAACATATTCACCTTTTGGTTCAATGTCTTCAAATTCACCCAATGAAAAATGTATAACTTTTTCATGAATTTTTGTAATTTCATTCACAAGGCATGCTTTTCTTTCTCCAAGATTTTGATATAAAAATTCAATATCTTTTTTCACATTATATGGCGAAACATAAAAAATTAAAGTTGTTTCATAATTTTTGTATTTTTCTATTTGAATTTTTCGTTGTTTGTTTTGTTCTTGCAAAAATCCCACAAATGTAAAACTTGAACTATCCATACCAGAAAGTAGTAGTGCAGATAAACTTGCCGATGCACCAGGGATAACTGTGTATTCAATATTATTTTCAATAAGTTTATCAATAAGTATTTGCCCTGGGTCAGAAATAACCGGCATACCTGCATCACTTATAACTGCAATATTCTTATTTTGCTTTGCAAGTGTAATTATTCCATCAGCACTAGATTTTTCATTAAATTTGTGATATGCAATTAATTTTTTTGATATTTGATAATGATTTAATAGCTTTAAAGAATTTCGTGTGTCTTCGCACGCAATAACATCAACTTCTTTCAAAACATCAAGCGCCCTTATTGTTATATCTTTTAAATTCCCAATCGGCGTTGCAACAAAATATATCATAATTTCTCCTAACTATCTCTATATAGTTTTTGAATGGTTGTAACATAGTCGCCATCAAGGTTGTTTGTTACAAGTGTTGGCAAAATTTTTACTCCACACTTTCCACCCTTATGACATTCTAAATACACTGTGTTTGCATTTTTATTTATTGTTGGTTGTGCAAAAAACATTCGCTTTGGTGTTAAATTGTATTTATCTAGCAAAACAAAAATTTCATCAAGTCTTTGTGCTGGATAAACAAAATAGAATTTGCCACCAAACTTTAACATTTTACTTGCACAACAAATAAGTTCTTCCAAAGTAAGATATTGTTCGTGCTTTGCAA
>CALDLU010000012.1:0-9075 GCA_937915245.1 uncultured Clostridia bacterium
CTCATAATTGCATTTCTTTCTGCACAAATTGTTGCACCAAAAGTTGAATTTTCTATATTTGCACCAGTATATGTTTTTCCACTTTCAGCGAGAACACAAGCACCGACATTAAATTTTGAATATGGGGTATAGGCAAGTGATTTTGCACTTATTGCTTTTTCTATCAATTCTTTATTTGTCATATTTATCCTTTTAACTATTTAATGCTTCACTAACTTTGCAAGCACAAGCAACGGTTGCTCCAACAATAGGGTTGTTGCCCATTCCAATAAATCCCATCATTTCAACATGTGCAGGAACAGAACTTGACCCAGCGAATTGTGCATCGCAGTGCATTCTTCCCATTGTGTCAGTAAGCCCATAACTTGCAGGACCAGCCCCAACATTGTCTGGGTGAAGTGTTCTTCCAGTGCCACCACCACTTGCAACAGAGAAATATTTTTTCCCATTGTCATAGCACCATTTTTTATAAGTTCCAGCAACTGGGTGTTGGAAACGAACAGGGTTAGTGGAGTTACCAGTAATTGATACATCAACTTTTTCAAGTTTCATTATTTCAACACCTTCCAAAACATCATATGCACCATAAACTTTAACATTTTTCTTTTCACCAGAAGAAAATGATTTTTCTCCCAAAACTTTTAATGTATGAGTTTTGTAATCATATTCTGTTGAAACATAGGTAAACCCATTTATTCTTGCAATAATATATGCCGCATCTTTTCCAAGTCCATTTAATATAACTTTTAGTGGAGTTTTTCTAACTTTGTTTGCAGTTCTTGCAATTCCCATTGCACCTTCTGCAGCTGCAAAACTTTCATGACCTGCCAAAAAGCAAAAACATTTTGTGTCTTCACTAAGGAGCATTGCGGCCAAATTGCCATGACCAATGCCAATTTGACGCTCATCACTAACACTTCCCAAAAGACAAAAAGCTTGTAATCCTTGTCCAATATATCTTGCAGCATCTTCTGCATTTTTGGCATTATTTTTAATTGCAATAGCACAACCAAGTTCATATGCAAAAACAGCATCATCAAAACATATTGGTTGAACACCTTTTACAATGCTTTCAACATCAATGTTGTGTGCATCACAAATTTGTCTTGCTTCGGTTAAATCTTTTATTCCAAATTTCTTTAAAGCAATGTTTATGCTTTCCATTTTTTTTGTTACATTTTCTGTTATTTCCATATGTTACTCCTTTCTTGGGTCAATAACTTTTACAGCTTCGTTAAATCTGCCATAAATTTTTTTCGACTTTTCCATTGCAACAGCATAACTATCGCCATTTGAAAGTAGTTGCATAAAGTTCCCAATATTTACATATTCATAGCCAATAATTTCACTATTTTCGTCAAGCCCAAGTTTTGTGATATATCCTTCTGCAAGGTTCATATATCTTGGTCCAACTTTTGAATTTGCATAACAAGTTGAAACTGCACTTGATAGATTTTTACCAAGGTCTTCAAGAGCACTTCCTTCGCTTAATCCACCTTCACTAAAAGCAGATTGGCTTCTTCCATAAACAAGTTGCATAAATGCTTGTTTCATAGCAACATTAATTGCATCGCAAACAAGGTCAGTATTAAGTGCTTCCAAAATTGTTTTACCAACCAAGATTTCGCTTGCCATTGCTGCCGAGTGTGTCATACCTGTGCAACCAACAGTTTCAACAAGGGCTTCTTTAATTATTCCATTTTTTACATTTATTGTAAGTTTGCAAGCACCTTGTTGTGGAGCACAAGTTCCACATCCATGAGTAAATCCACTGATGTCTTTTATTTCTTTTGCTTGAATCCAACCACCTTCTTCAGGGATTGGAGATGCACCACGACTATTAAGGCAGTGCAGTTGTTCTGTATGTTCCATAACTTCTCCTTTACTTTATTAGTATATAATTTTTTGACCTTTTCACCAAAATATTTTTAACATAAAATTGCTAAAATTTTATTTTATGTTGACAATTTATGAAAAATGTTGTTTAATACACTTGTTAATGATGAAAATTATCTAGTAGATTATATGTGGGTAAAGAGAGAAGGACTGGTTGCTGAAAAGTTCTCAAAGCATAAAATTGAAATACACAATTGGAGTTAATCGCTATATTTTGCGTAAAAAATAAAATAAGGCTATTAATTTAGCGAAGTAAGGTGGTACCACGAAAGCACATTCGTCCTTATACGAATGTGCTTATTTTGTTTTTAGGAGAGAATTATGATAGACACAAAATTGTATCAAACATTAAAAGAAAGGGGTCTTTTGTACCAATGTACAGATGAAAACGCATTAAAAGAAATGTTAGAAAGTGGTAAGCCAATAACTTTATATGAAGGAAGTGACCCAACAGCAGATAGTTTGCACATTGGACACTGTGTTCCATATTGCATATTAAGAAGATTTCAAAAAGCAGGACACAAAGTTATTTTACTTATGGGTGGTGCAACTGCATGTATTGGCGACCCATCAGGCAAAAACGAAATGCGTAAAATTTTGGATAAAGATGTTATTCAAAAAAATATAGAAAGAATAAAAGAAACATTAAAAATATTTTTGGATTTTGATGGGGAAAATCCTGCAATTATTGTAAATAACTATGATTGGTTTAAAAACATATCATACATTGATTTTATGCGTGATATTGGTTCTCATTTTAATATCAATAAAATGCTTTCAAATGAAATATATGACAGCAGAATAAATGAAGGTGGTTTAACATTATTTGAACTTGGATATATGCCAATGCAAGCATATGACTTTATTCATCTTAATCGTGAATATGGTTGCACATTGCAATATGGTGGTGGCGACCAATGGGGTAATATTGCAGCAGGTGTTGAACTCCAAAGAAAATTAAATTTCCAAAATGGCACAAATATCAATTTGGTTGGAGCAACAAATCCATTGCTTTTAACACCAGAAGGTAAAAAAATGGGTAAAACAGAAAAAGGTGCAATATGGATAAATAAAGACAAAATTTCTGCATATGATTTCTATCAAGGTGTATATCAAACTCCAGATGCTTGCGTAAAAATGATGTTTGCATTGTTTACAGATATTGATATGAAAGAAGTTGATAGATTAATCAGCGAAGATATTGTAAATGCAAAAAAAGTTTTATCTTATGAAATAACAAAATTTGTTCGTGGAGAAGAAGATGCAAAACTTGCTGAAGAAGCAACAAAAGCACTTTTTAATGGACAAGGTAATTTGGATAATGTCCCAACTTACACAATAAGTAAAAATGAATTGAACAATGGTATACTTGTTACCGATTTGTTTGTAAATGCAGGGTTACTTTCATCAAAAGGTGAAGTAAGAAGAATGTGTTTGCAAGGTGGAATAATTGTAAACGATGAAAAAGTTACAGATGCAAATAGAATAATTAATGCAAATGATTTAAAAAATGACTATATTATGCTCAAAAAAGGTAAGAAAAATTTTGTTAAGGTAATAGTGGAATAATGCAACTTATAAATCAAATAGAATTGATTGAAAAGAAATCAAAATTTTATTCTTATGCGTACAAAATAGATAGTGTGGAAGATGTTGAAAAAATACTGAATGATTTAAAGAAAGAACACAAAAAATCAACGCATATTTGCTATGCTTACAAAATTACAAATGGTCAAGAGTTTGTAAAGTTTTGTGATGATGGCGAACCAGGTGGAACGGCAGGTAGACCAATACTTAATGTTATAGAAAAGAAAAATTTAACAAATATTGTAGTTTTTGTTGTAAGGTATTTTGGTGGAGTAAAATTGGGGGCAGGTGGACTTGTTAGAATTTACACAAAAAGTGCCAGCACTGTTTTAGGGGGAGAAAATGCAAATAACTAATCTTGTTAGGCGTGGGAAAAGCGAACTATATAAAACATTTATTGATGATGAATATGTTTGTTTGCTTGAGGCAGAAACTATTGTAAAAAATAAAATAAAAGTTGGAACAAACTTATCTCAAAACGAATTTGATGAAATTAGAGCAGAAAGTGAAAATCTTACTTGCAAAAATATGGCAATTAGTTATGTTTCAAAATGTCTTAAATCAAGGTGGCAAGTTTATGACCACTTGAAACAAAAAGGTTTTTTGCCAAAAAGCATAAACGATGCTCTTGATTTACTTGAAAACTATGGTTATATTAATGACAAATATTATGCCGAAGCTTTTGTAAAAAGCAAACAAAACACAAAAGGAATAATATATTTAAAATCTGCACTCAAACAAAAGGGTGTAAAAGATAGCATAATAAATGAAGTGTTAAGCGAATATCAAATTGATGATGAAGATGTTATAAATCTTGCTCAAAAATATCTTAAAAATAAACCGCAAGATGAAAAGACAAAACAAAAATTATATAGGCATTTACTTTCAAAAGGCTTTACTTATGAACAGGTAAATAAAGCATTATCAAAACTTGATATTGACTAAATTACTGTAAGTGTTATAATAACAATATGATAAAAAGTTCACAAGCAGGTTACTATTTTAGGAAAATTTCAAATAGGGCATTAAAAGAAAAACAAGCAAAACAATTTGATGATGTATTCTATCAAAAGTATGACAATATAACATTTGGAGATACTACTTTTGGTAAATTCTTTAAAAATTCAAAGACACTTGGTTGCTGTCATTTTTATGCAATGCTACTTTCAAAATTTACTCCTTCTTCAGTTTTAAAAGTTGGAGAACTAAAAAATCTTGAAGCAAGCGTAAGAGATGAATATGTTGAACCATTTGAACATTCTTGGGTTGAAGTTGGAGATTTTGTTTTTGATACAACTTCAAAGCAAATTTATAATAAAGATTATTACTATCAAGTGTTTAAACCACAAGTATACAAGGAATATTCACAAAGTGATTTAAATGATGAAAAAACATTTTTATTGCATATGTTTTGGTCATTAAAAAATAGAGAATTATTGCTTGAAGATAATTTTAATAAATTATTTAAAAATAAATATTATAAATATATAAACGATGATGAATTTGTTAAAAAAATAAAAACAATTAAAAATAAATATTATATTTCTATAAATTTATTTAATAATGAAGAAATAATAAAATAAAGCTGTTATTAATAATAAAAATTAATTCTTTCCGAATATGGAAAGAATTTTTTTTGTATATATTTTCTTTTTTTTAATATTCTAAAAATAAACATAAAAAACAAATAATATTTTTCGACAAAAAATAAAAGTATTATAAAAAATAAAATGGAGATAATTAAATGATTGATTTTGAAAAATATAATCAAGAACTAAAAGAAAGCATACAAAAGTTTGAAAGTCAAGGTAAAAATGTTTCAACCATTCTTAACGAAAATGACCCTCACTTGCATACTATGAAAGTGAAGGGAGAAATATTTTCTCAAATTGACCTTGATAGTGAATTTGAAAATGCTGACCTTCTTGATTTATTAGGATATGAAAGGATAATATCGTGCAAGAAAACAGACAAATAGTAAGAGGTGATATATATTATGCCGATTTAAGTCCCGTTGTTGGAAGTGAACAAGGTGGACTTAGACCTGTTTTAGTTATCCAAAATAATGTTGGCAACAAATATTCGCCAACGATTATTGTATCAGCAATAACAAGTCAACTTACAAAAGCAAAAATCCCAACACATATTGAACTTCCTGCACACCAATATAACTTGCCAAAAGATAGTGTTATACTTTTGGAACAAATAAGAACTATTGACAAGCGTAGACTAAACGAAAAGATTTGTACACTTGATATAACAAAAATGCGACAAGTTGACAAAGCAATACTAGTGAGCCTTGGATTTTATAGTTAATATTGATATTTGATAATTTTGTGGCAATCTCAACTTCTTATAAAAAGTTGGGATTGCTTTTGTAATGATTAAATGGGGATTTTATTATTGTATAATTTCACTTTAAAGTAATACTTATTAAAAATATGGACTCCTAATACCCTTTGACTTTTTTGCATAAATGTGGTAGCTTTATATAGTTATGAAAAATGAAGACAAAGAAAGATTTATTTTGTACCTTGAAAAGTTATTTCCAAATGCAAAATGTGAACTTGAATATAATGACCCTTTTCAATTTTTAGTATCAGTAATTTTGTCGGCACAATGCACAGATAAAAGAGTAAATATGGTAACACCAAAATTATTTGAAAAGTTTCCAACTGTTTATGATTTTGCAAGTGCAGACATAAGAGATATAGAAAATCTTATTAAGTCTTGTGGTTTTTATCATAACAAGGCAAAAAATATAAAAAATGCAAGCATTGAAATTGTAAATAAATATAATGGAAAAGTTCCAACAAATATAGAAGATATGATGAAACTTCCTGGCGTTGGAATGAAAACGGCAAAAGTAGTTTGTGGAGATTTGTATGATGCAGATGTTATTGCTGTTGATACTCATGTTTTAAGAATTGCTAACAGAGTTGGGTTGGTTGATGAAAAAGACCCAAGCAGATGTTCAATAAAGTTAGAAAAAATACTTAAAAATGATATGCCAAGAATACATCATAGATTAGTCCTATTTGGGAGATATCATTGTAAAGCTCAAAAACCAAATTGCGAGCAGTGTGAAATTAAAGATTTTTGCAAATACTATAAAAGCAAAAATTAGTTATTATTTATTTACATGTTATTTGAAAATTAATTACTTTAAATAGTTTTTAAAAAATTTTGTTATTTTAATAAACATAAAAGGGAAAAAGATGTTTTTAGATAGAGTAAAAATTACAATAAAAGCGGGGAATGGAGGCAGAGGTGCTGTTTCTTTTTATCGCAGTAAATTGACAATGTATGGTGGTCCAGATGGTGGAGATGGTGGCAAAGGTGGCGATATAGTTTTTGTTGCCAATGAAGGTATTAACACTTTGTATGGTTTTTCTTTTAAAAAGAAATTTGTTGCAACTGATGGACTTGGTGGAGAAAAGCAACACAGAAAAGGTGCAGACGGAAAAGATGTTATTATTGAAGTCCCTTGTGGTACTGTCATCTTGGATGCCGAAACAGAAAAAGTAATTGCTGATTTAACAAATCATGGAGATAGATTTATTGCTCTTAAAGGTGGACTTGGTGGACATGGAAATGAATATTTTAAAACGCCAACAAGACAAGCCCCAAGATTTTCTCAAACAGGTGAAGAAGTTAAGGAACACCAAGTTATTTTGGAATTGAAAAGTATTGCAGATGTTGGGCTTATTGGTTATCCTAATGTTGGGAAAAGTACGCTACTTTCTGTAATTACAAATGCCACTCCCAAAATTGCTAACTATCACTTTACAACAATATATCCAAACCTTGGTGTTTGTGTGTTTAAAGGTAATAGTTTTGTTGTTGCTGATATTCCTGGATTGATTGATGGAGCAAGTGAAGGGGCAGGACTTGGGCATTACTTTTTAAAACATATAGAAAGAGTTAGAGTTCTTGTACATTTGGTTGATATTTCAGAAAGTGAAGGCAGAAATGCAGTTGAAGATTATTTTCATATCAACAATGAGTTAAAAAAATATAGCGAAAAACTTTCAACAGTTCCACAAATTGTTGCTTTAACAAAAATTGATATGTTAGATAAAGAAACATTAGATAAAAAAGTAAAAGATTTTGAAGAAAAAACAGGACAAAAAGTAATTCCGCTTTGTTCAATAATTCATGAAGGTCTTGATGAACTTGAAGCAAAAGTTTGGCAAACTTTGGAGAAAACACCAAAGCCAGCACCTATTGAAGTTGAACTTGATAATTTTGATACAAAAGATAAACAAACCTTTGAAATTGTGAAAGTTGACAACACAACTTATGAAGTTAAAGGTGGTCTTATTGATAATATGACAAGGGGAATAGTACTTTCTGACCCACAAAGTTTTGCATATTTCCAAAATGCGCTCAAAAAATTTGGAATTATTGATAAGTTAAAAGAAAAAGGAATGAAGGATGGCGATACAGTTATAATAAAAGACATCACATTCGATTATGAGGAGTAAATATGATAACAACAAAACAAAGAGCAAATTTAAGAAAAAAAGCAAGTATTTTAACACCAATTATGCAAGTTGGTAAAGATGTAATTAAAGATGAATCAATCAAACAAATTGAAGATATGCTTGAAAAAAGAGAACTTGTAAAAATTAGAGTGCTTAACAATTGTGAACTAAATTCAAAACAAGTGGCAACACTTGTGCAAGAAAAAACAAATTGTGAAATGGTACAAGTAATAGGTAAGATATTTGTAATTTATAGGAAATCTTCAAGAAACGATATTGAGCATATAAATTTAGATATCTAATAATTTAATATTGTTTGGCTTGTTAAATGTTGGATTTGAAAAAGATGCAAACGCAAGCACAAGCAAAATGCTTGACATTATTACATAATACAAACTATAAGGCACAAAAAAACTGCAAAAAAGAATCAAAAGTGAAGAATAAAAATAACCTTTGGTTCTTTTTTTATTAAGTGCATAAGAAATAAGGTCTGAAAAGGTTTGTTTTTTTTCTTTCTTTAATTTAACTTTTTCTGGATATATTGCATATTTTTTTATAAGCTCAAAATATGTTTGTTTATTATTTAATAGTATAATTTCTTTATCTAGTTTTGATGCTGTTGTTTTTGCTTTTGCATTATATATGTTTGTACAAATAATTATCCTTTTTACATTTTTAGTCTTTATTGTGTTGTAAATGTCTAATACATTTTGTGAATTGAGTTCATCTAACCTAAATATTGGATATAAAACGATATTGGAGTTTGTGTGATTTATTTCAATGTATTTTGTTTTTTTTGTTGCATAATGTTTTGATTTTGCAAGATTGAAAAAATAGGTTACAACTTTTGCATTTGGTAAATATATTAGAGAATTTGTAATTTCTTCAATTTTGTTTTCTTCATCTATTGAGATTTGTTTTTTTGAGTTTATTTTTCTCTTTATTAATTTTGAAAATATTTCAATCATAAAAGTTATAAATAGAGATAATATAATAGCTAGTGTAAGACTCTTTACAAAATATCTAACCCAAACAAAAGTTAATAAAAAAATAAGTAGAGATTTAAAAATAATATCTATTATGTTATATAAATTTAATTTTTTCA
>CALDLU010000013.1:0-3141 GCA_937915245.1 uncultured Clostridia bacterium
TATGGAAATTCCTACTTTGTCTATGGATGAAGATGTTCAAAAACGCAAAAAAGAAAAAGAAACGGTTTTAAAAGTTTTAGATTTTGCATACAAGCACTATGAACAAAATTTATATCTAAAAACAAGCACTATTGCTCAGTCATACATAAAGAAACGACAATTAACAAAAAGAGATTTGGACAAGTTCCATATAGGTTATTCCAAAGATTGGACAGATATGATTGAATATCTAAAAGGTCAAGGTTTTTCATATGAAGATATGAAACTTGCAGGAATTTGTGAAAGCAAAAACGGAAGATATTATGATGTTTTTGGTGAAAGATTAATGTTCCCGATATTCAATATTCATGATGAATGTATTGGGTTTAGTGCAAGAAGTTTAAGTAAAGACAGCTTTGCAAAATATAGAAATTCAATAAACACAATAGTATTTGATAAAAGCAAAAATATGTTTGGTGTAAATTATCTAAAAACACTAAAACAAACTCAAAAACTTGAATACATAATAATAGTGGAAGGACAAGTTGATTTGATAACTATGCATAACTTTGGTTTTACAAATAGTGTGGCTTGTTTGGGAACAGCACTAACACCAATGCACGCAAGAATGTTGTCCAATTTGTGTAATAATGTCATATTGTCGTTTGATGGCGATAGTGCAGGGCAAAAGGCTACAATAAGAACTATTGATACTTTGGTTGAAGGTGGAATGAATGTCAAAGCAATAAAAATTCCAGAGAACAAAGACCCAGATGAATTCTTGCATACTTATGGCAAAGAAAAATATCAAGAGTTATTAGATAATGCAGTAGACTATATCGAGTTTAAAATTAGAAATAAATTGGAACAATATGATTTGACAAAGGTTGATGAAAAAGCAAAATTTGTTAATGATGCAATAGATATTGTCAACACATTAAAAAGAAATAGCGAAAAAGAAGTATACTTAAAAATTATTAAAGAACTTACAGGCGTTTCTGTTGAAGTGCTAAAAAAAAATTTAACAGATGCTCCACCAGATAATACAAAAAAAGGTTTGGTTGAGAAAAAAGAAGAACAAATAGCATATATGGAAGATGCAGAAATCAAATCAATAAAATTCATTTTGGCAAGTTTGCTTGAACGGAAAGAATATGCAAATTTTGATTTTGATTTAAAAAAGTATTTAATCAACCCAATTTACACACAATTATATGATTTAATGAAAGATTATAACAGTAAAGGTCAATTTTTGATTAAGTCAACCATTGAAGATAGATTTGATGTTGATAGTGAACCAAATTTGCAAGATATTATGAATTATAACTTCACTGACATAACAAATCCAAAAGAGTATTATGATGAGTGTGTGTGGAAAATAAGAGAAACATATCTCAAACAATTACTAAAAAAACAAAGCGAAATGTTTAGCAGTGAAAGTGATACAAAAAAACGACTTGAAATTGCTCAGGAAATAAGTCAAACACAGAAAAAACTAAGGAATAGAATTTTGGAGGATTAAGTTGAAAGAAAAATTAGAACAAGAACTCAAAAAGTTAATTGAAATTGGAACAAAAAAGGGTTCTGTAAACGAAGAAGATGTTATGTTTAGAATGCTTAAATTTGAAGCATCAAAAGAAGAAATTGATGAAGTAATTAAGCATTTGCAAGATGCAAATATAAAGGTCATAAAAGCAGATAATCCTGACATTGAAAAGGAAGATTTTAACGACCTTGTTGCAACAATCACTGATGACCCCGTAAAAATGTATTTAAAGGACATAGGCAAAGTTCCACTTCTTACAAGTGATGAAGAAATTGAACTTGCAAAAAGAGTCCTAGATGGTGATGAATATGCAAAATCAAAACTAACAGAAGCAAACTTAAGACTTGTTGTTAGTATAGCAAAAAGATATGCTGGCAGAACAAGTATGCAATTTTTGGACTTGATTCAAGAAGGAAACCTTGGACTACTCAAAGCAGTTGAAAAGTTTGACTATTCAAAAGGTTTTAGATTTTCAACATATGCAACTTGGTGGATTAGACAATCAATAACAAGAGCAATGGCTGATCAAGCAAGAACAATAAGAATACCTGTTCATATGGTAGAAACAATTCATAAATTGACAAGGGTAAAAAGACAACTTTTACAAGACCTTGGCAGAGACCCAACATTGGAAGAAATATCAAAAGCAATGGATATGCCAGAAGATAAAGTCGCAGAAATCCAAAAAATTGCCCAAGAACCAATTTCTCTTGAAAATCCAGTAGGTGAAGAAGAAGATAGCAAAATGGCAGATTTTATTGAAGATGAAACAATAAAATCTCCTGTTGAAGTTGCAACTCAAAATCTTCTTCGTGAACAATTACTTGCAGTAATCGAAACATTAACACCAAGAGAACAAAAAGTAATTCGTCTTCGTTATGGGCTTGATGATTCTCATCCAAGAACTTTGGAAGAAGTTGGTAGAGAATTTAATGTAACCAGAGAAAGGATTAGACAAATTGAAGCAAAAGCACTTCGCAAATTAAGAAATCCAAATAGAAGTAAAAAATTAGTAGATTTTATGGAATAAGGAGTAAGTGATGGATATATCAAAAATATTAGAATATCAAAAACAAGATTCAGAAATTATCAAACTTGAAAGAAAATTATATTCAAGCGAAGATAAAAAGATTTATCAAGATATGATAAATGTTGTAAAAAATGCTCAAAATCGTTCAACTGCATTAGATAATGAAGCAAAAGCATTATTTGATGAATATCAAGCATTAGAAAAAGCATATAACGAAAATCAAAAGTCTTGTGGAACTGTTTTAAATACAAAATTAGAAAAAGTTGGAGATGAAGATTTGAACAATGTTTCAAAAAGTGTCTCAAATCTTATGGATAATATAAATATCCTAGAAAAAAAACTTGTTTATATGGCAGAAAGAGTTAATTCAATTTTAAGTGAATTTGATGCAACAAAGAGAAAATATGCTCAAGCAAAACAAAAATATACAGAACATAAAGAAAAATACGACAAACTTGTTGAAACACTAACTCCACAAATTGAAGAAAAGAAAAAAGACCTTAAAAAACTTGAAAAAGATATTGATGCCACAATTTTGGCAAAGTATAAACAAAAAAGAAGTGATAGAGTATATCCAGTTTTTGTA
>CALDLU010000014.1:0-1966 GCA_937915245.1 uncultured Clostridia bacterium
ATATAGCAATATAAATATTAAATTTTTTGTCCAACTTTTGGGGTTCACCCCATTTTTGGAGGTTGTTTTTATTTTAATAGGTTACAATGTCAATTCATCATCGTTTTCAGATTCATTTACATTTTTTGTTTTATTATCGTTTTTGCTCTTTGATTTTTTGCTCTTTTTTGCCTTTTGTTCGTCTTCAATTTCTTCTTCTTCGGCTTGTTGTTCTTCTGGGGTAGCATTGATAATGAAACTTATTTCATTTGATTTCTTTTTTGGGTCAGATGCCAATTCCAAAAGATAAGCATCAAATTCAGCAATTTCCTTTTTGTCTTTTAGGTGTTTGTCAACATATTTGTCATAAGGTCTATATCTAACCAAAATCTCTTCAATTGGCAAAACATCTTTTTCATTAAAGTTTCCAGTTACAAACATATTGAGTTTTGAATTTGCATATATGTCGCGAAGATATTTGTTAATTTCTTCTTTGGTGATGTTTTTTGTTTTTTGATAAAAGTCGTGAACAAATATTGGTTCACCATAAATAACTTTGTCAAACAAAATTTTTGCGGAATTGTGTTTTATGCTTGTCTTTCTTTCTCGTCTGTTTTCCCACATTTCCTTAAAACCTTGAAATTCTTCGTCGGTAATTCCATTTTTAATCAAATCGTCCAAAATGTTTGTTAGTTGTTTGATGCAAACTTTAACATTTTCTTTTGTGGTTTGAATTTCAAAAACTTTAAATGGTTGTTGTGGTAAATCTACTGTTGAGAAAATTGGAGTGTAGGCATAGCCACCTTCGGTTCTAAATTTTGTGTAAAGTCTGCCATTCATATCTGAAAGAATAAAGTCTTCAATGTTAGAGTATAAATCATTTGTTTCAGTGTTTTTTGAGCCTTGCAAAATAAAGTCAATTGAAGCAGTGTTTTGTGCTTCATTTGCAGACAAAATTTGAAAATCTCTTTTGCACTCATAAACCATTGTTGGGATTTCCATTTTTGTTTCAGGAATTGATGGCGCTTTTGCAACAAAATATTTGTCACAAAGTGGTTTAATCTCTTCAAAAGGCAAGTTGCTTACAACTGTCATAACAAGATTTTGTTTTGTGAAATATGTTTTTCCAAACTTTACAAGTTGACTTTCAGTGAATGTGTCAATAATTTTTTTGTCCATGCCCAAAATTTCACTGCCAGTTAGAGTAGAATAGTTGTTCATTATAAAGTCAAAGCAACCCATTCCACCTTTTTCTTCATCAAGTGTAAGTTCAAGTTCTTGGAAAACAGGCTTCTTTTCTGCTTCTAAATAGTCGTGGTCATAGCCATCTCTAAAGATCATTTTGCTTTCCATTGCAAAAATTTTTTCCAAAAATTTGCTTGGACAATTGAACTCTGTTTTAACATAGTGTTGTGTTGTTGCGGCATTGTGAATGGTGTTTGTTTTTGTAAATTGTTTTGCCATTTCTTGTGCATTCATTCCCTTTATTGGAGAGTAGAACATATGCTCAACAAAATGTGGAATTCCGGGTTTAACAAGTGGAATTCTTATGCTTGGGTTGTTTAAATCTTTTGACATATAAAACACAACATTTTTGTAAATGCCAATGTTTTCATCTCTTGTTGGAATGTTTAGTGTTGGAATTCTAAATCCAATGTTTACATCTGTGCATTTGTTGATGTTTTGTTGATAGTACACAAGTGTTGAACCATCAGGATATGTATATACTTGTTTTTCTGCCATAAATTTCTCCTTAGTTTAATATATGATACCACACTTTTTTTAAGTTGTAAATATCCCATTTAAAATTTATATCATTTTGTTTTGTTTGTGAAACTGTATCATTTTGTTTTACTTGACTTTTTTTTATTTAAACTTTAATATATATTTGTATTTTTAGGAGTGCAAATGATAATTTTGGGAATTGACCCCGGCTATGCAATTGTTGGCTTTGGAGTTATTGAAAAAACTGCATACAACATAAGAG
>CALDLU010000015.1:0-4737 GCA_937915245.1 uncultured Clostridia bacterium
TATATGAAAACAAATGAGATTTGTTATTCTGACTACTTTCAGTATTTTCAATAAGGCTAGCAATTATTAATATCCCAAATTGATATTTTTAGTGTAAAAATGTAAGTTGAAAAGACCACCTATTATTTTCATAGATGTCCACTTTTTGTCTCTTTATTAATATAACAATAAAATATATAAAGAAATTATGAAATTCTATAACGAATTTTGAAATTTTATGTTATACTTGTTTTAAGTTAAAATTTTAGGAGTTAACAAATGAATAAACAACAATTAGCATCAAAAATTTGGGAAAGTGCAAATAAAATGCGTTCAAAAATTGAAGCAAATGAATATAAGGACTATATTTTAGGTTTTATTTTCTACAAGTTTTTGTCTGAAAAAGAAACTGACACTCTTTTGAAAGATGGTTGGTCAAAAGAAGATTTTAAAGAATATTTAACAGAAGATGATGAGGAAACAGTAAAATATTGTCAAAAGAATTTAGGATATTTCATTTCATATAATAACCTTTTTTCTACATGGATTGAAAAAGGTATGGATTTTGCTGTTGGTGATGTTAGTGAAGCATTAAGTGCGTTTGATAGACTTATTAACGATAGCCATAAAAAAGTGTTTAATAAGATTTTTGATACATTACAAACAGGATTAAGCAAGCTTGGAGATACTTCGGGTGCTCAAACAAAAGCGATTCGTGAACTTTTAAACTTGATTAAAGTTATTCCTATGGATGATAGACAAGACTATGATGTTCTTGGATTTATCTATGAGTATTTGATAAGTAATTTTGCAGCAAATGCAGGCAAAAAAGCTGGCGAATTTTATACTCCACACGAAGTTTCAATGGTTATGTCTGAAATTGTTGCAAATCATTTGAAAGATAGAGAAAAAATTGAGATATACGACCCAACAAGTGGTTCTGGCTCACTTCTTATAAATATCGGCAAATGTGTTTCAAAATATGTAAGAAATAAAGACAATATTAAATACTACGCTCAGGAGTTAAAAGAAAACACTTATAACCTTACTCGTATGAATTTGGTTATGCGTGGAATTATTCCAGATAATATAGTTACTAGAAATGGTGATACACTTGAAGACGACTGGCCATATTTTGACGACTCTGATCCAAGCAGAACTTACAATCCTTTATATGTAGATGCAGTTGTTTCTAACCCACCATATTCACAGAATTGGGATCCTACAAACAAAGAAGGAGACGCAAGATATGCTCGTTATGGTTTGGCTCCAAAAGCAAAAGCAGACTATGCGTTTTTGCTTCACGATTTGTATCATATTAAACCAGATGGTATTATGACTATTGTTCTTCCACATGGTGTATTATTCCGTGGTGGTGAAGAAGAAAAAATTAGAAAAGCACTTATTGAGAACAACAATATTGATGCAATTATTGGTCTTCCTGCAAACATTTTTTATGGCACTGGTATTCCAACAATCATTATGGTTTTAAGACAAAAAAGATCAAATACAGATGTTTTAATTATTGATGCTTCAAAAGGATTTATTAAAGTTGGTAAGAATAATAAACTTCAAGCATCAGACATTAAAAAAATTGTAGATACTGTTGTTAAAAGAGAAACTACTCCAAAATATTCAAAAGTGGTTTCAAAAGAAGAAATTAGAGCAAACGAATATAACCTTAATATTCCAAGATATGTAGATTCTTCTGAAGAACAAGAAAGCTGGGATATTTATGCTTCAATGTTTGGTGGTATTCCAAATGAAGAAATAGATAAATTAAATTGCTATTGGTCAGCATTTCCTGAACTAAAAAAAGAGTTGTTTAAGAGTGTTAATTCTGCATATTCTGCTCTTGCAGTTGAAGATACAAAACAAACAATAGAAAACAACCCTAATGTAAAAGACTTTAATAATCAATTTGTTTTTGCTTTTTCAGATTTTGATAAATACTTGAAATCTGAGCTTATAAGCAAGATGGAAGAAATAAATGTTTCAAAAGAAGAAAATGATATAGCTAACAATATTTTTGAAAGATTGGCAAATATTCCACTCATAGATAAATATAAAGCATATCAACTTTTGGATAATGGTTGGCAAAAGATTGCAATAGACCTTGAAATCATTCAAACGGAAGGTTTTGAGTCAACAAAGAAAGTCGACCCTAATATGGTTGTAAAAAAGAAAGATGGTAAAGATGAAGAAGTCCAAGATGGATATATCGGACATATAATTCCTTTTGAACTTATTCAATCAACTATCTTAAAAGAAGAAGCAACTTCTTTGGCAAATAAAAATAATGAACTTGCCGAGATAACAAATTCTTATTCTGAAATTCTTGAAAATATTTCCGAAGATGATAAAGAAGCTTATAGTGATTTGTTTAATGATGATAATACTGCGTTTGTAAATTCAGAAGTTTCTAAAATGGCAAAGACATTAAATAAGACTAAGGCAATTTATGGTGAAGATACTGTTGAATATCAAATTAAGAAAGTTGCCACATTAATTGAGAACGAGAAATCTTTGAAAAAAGAAATCAAAGTTGAAAATGAAAAACTTCTTGCAAAGACAAAACAAACAATAGAATCTTTAACAGATGAGCAAGTACTTGAACTATTGAAAGAGAAATGGATAACTCCTATTATTACCTCTTTAAATGAACTTCCAAATGAGATTGTTAAAGAACTTGTTTCAAAGATTTCAAATCTTGCAAATAAGTATTCACTTACACTGATAGAACTTGAAAGCCAAATAAAAGAATCAGAAAACTCACTTTCGACTCTTATTGATGAACTTGAAGGCAATGAATATGATATGAAGGGGTTGGCAGAGCTAAAAACTCTCCTAAAAGGTGAATAATATGGCAGAAAATAGCAAAAAACCCCGTATTAGATTCAAAGGCTTTACTGAAGCTTGGGAACAGCGTAAGTTATGGAATTACACAATTTGGGATAAAAAATTTAACGGTGTAGATTCATATAAACAACCTAAAATTATAAAATATCCTTATGTTCTTGCAGATGTATTTAAAAATATTGAAGATCGTTCTGGAACAGTTAGATTATTATCTACTGGTTCATATATTGGATATACAACAAAAGAAAAAGCAGGGGAAAATTTATGTAGTGGTGAGATAGTTGCAATACCCTGGGGTGGTGTGGCTAATGTTAAGTATTATAAAGGTTTTTTTGTTACAGCTGACAACAGAATAGCAACATCAAATAATTTAAAAATTCTAACCAATAAATACCTTTATTGGTGGATGGAAAGCAATATTAACCAAATACAAAACACATATAGGGGCGCATCAATACAGCATCCAAGTATGAATGATATTTTGGATTTAAAAATAGATATGCCACTCATTAAGGAACAAGAAAATATTTCTAATATTTTAGATAGTTTAGACAATCTTATCACCCTTCATCAGCGTAAGTATGATAAGCTTTTGAATGTAAAAAAAGCACTTTTGGAAAAAATGTTTCCTAAAAATGGAAACAATATCCCAGAAATTCGCTTCAAAGGCTTTACTGAAGCTTGGGAACAGCGTAAGTTGGGTGATTGTGGTATGTTTAAATCAAATGGCGTAGATAAATTGTCTAAGCCAGAAGAAATTCCGGTTAACCTTTTAAACTACATGGATGTATACAATAAAAGGAAAATAACAAATAAAAATGCATGTAATTTAATGCAAGTAACTGCAAAGCCAAATCAGTTAAAAGATAACAATGTATTAAAAGGTGATGTGTTTTTTACCCCTACATCTGAAACGGCTGACGATATTGGACATTCGAAAGTAATTGAAGAAAGCCTAGATAATACTGTATATTCATATCATTTAATGAGATACAGGCCGCATGAAAATACATTTTATATAACATTTCCTAATTTTGTATTTGATAATAATAATATATATAAGCAGATGGCTTTATTAGCGCAAGGTGTTCAGCGTTTTGTTTTAAGCAAATCTCAGTTTGAAAGTATTTCTTTTAGTATGCCAAATATAAAAGAACAAGAAAAAATCTCTAGATTATTAGAAAATTTAGATAATCATATCACCCTTCATCAGCGTGAGTGTGAAAAGTTGAAAAATGTCAAGAAATCACTGCTTGAAAAGATGTTTGTATAGTTTTACACTTACTTTTGCTACATTTGTAAGCCAGTAATTTTTGAAAAAATTATTTTTAAGCATAAAAAATTAAAATATTTCTTAAAATTTTGGCAAAAAAACGAAAAAACAATCACTTGGGAACAGCGTAAGTTTAATTATTTCTTTGAAGAACGAAATGAAAGATCTGGAGATGGAGAACTTATTTCGGTAACAATTAACTCAGGGATAAAGAAATTCTCGGAATTGAACAGATTTGATACAAAGCCAGAAGATATGTCAAAATATAAAGTCGTTAAAGAGAATGATATTGCATACAATTCTATGAGAATGTGGCAAGGTGCAAGCGGACTTTCTCCATATAATGGTATTTTAAGCCCTGCATATACGGTAATTACACCAAAATCAAATGTTTCATCATTGTTCTTTTCTTATCAAATTAAAAAGCCACAAATGATACATCTATTTGAAATTAATTCACAAGGATTAACAAAAGATACATGGAATTTGAAATTTGCACCTTTTAGTCAAATAGATACATCTGCTCCTAAAAGTTTTGATGAGCAACAAAAAATTGGTAGTCTCTTTAAGAATTTAGACAATCTTATCACCCTTCATCAGCGTAAGTATATTTTTGTTAATAAAAA
>CALDLU010000016.1:0-2426 GCA_937915245.1 uncultured Clostridia bacterium
CAGAATACTCATTCATAAACGCTATGCACTTTTCATACATAAAGTTTTTTATTTCCAGTTTGTTTTTATCAACACTTATGCAAAATTCCCACATAGTAACCCCATTAATCAATTTATTTTATGCAGTAAAAGTTAAATTACTCATAAAAAAATAATGAGATTTTGTAATAAATTTGCATTTTTTGTGCAAACATTATTTGACATAAATTAACAATAATGTTAAATTAACTATGGAGAATTTATGAAAAAATTTTTTGGCAGATTACTTGCTTTTGTTTTAATATTATGTGCAAGTTTGACAATGTTTGGTTGCGATGACAATCTTCAAGATTATAATATCATCGTAAATGTTTGGTATGCAAATTATGGAACAGTTTATGGAACAAACACATACAAAGAAAAATCCGAAGCAGAAATCAAAGCTGTACCAAAAGATAACTATGAATTTTTGGCATGGATGAAAAACAATGTTGTTGTATCATATGATGCTGTGTATAAATTTGAAGTAAACAAAGACACTGCTGGCACATATGTTGCAATATTTGATTGTCCAAAACTTGAACTTGTTACTTTGAAAAGCATTTCCTTTGAACAAGAGTATACTTTGGCTTCAAGCATTGTTGATATGAACCTTGATGTAAGTATTGGTCAAACATATGATTCACAAACAACAATCTTATCAACATCAAGCATTGATTCCAAAGATTTTGATATTACAGAAATTATTACAGCATTAAATTATAAAGATTCTATTTTTGCTGTTGTAAACTTATCTTACACCCTAACAACAATAGTTGATGAAGAAGAAACAGAAACAACAATACAAACTCAAACAATAATTCAAATTGATTTAACTGATGATGATTTTACATCTCAAAGTTTTAGCCTTAATATTCCTGAAAGTTTGAAAGATGAAACAAGTTATGCAAATATACAATTTTCATTTGATTCATTTAAAGTTGAAAAAGAACCAGAAGCAGAACAATAAATAAAAAATGCTATCATTTTGATAGCATTTTTTTTAAAATAATCCACTGATTTTATAGTTCTCATCAATTTTCATATTTACTGCATTAGGTGTTTTGCCTAATCCTGGCATTAAAAGCATATTACCTGCAATCGCAACAATAAATCCAGCACCTGACTTGAACTCAATATCACTTATTATAATCTTAAAGTTTTTTGGCTTGTTCAATAATTTTGCATTATCCGACAAACTATATTGAGTTTTTGCAATTACGATTGGTAAATTATCCTGTTTTAATTTTTTTATTTCTTTTATTTTTTCTTTTGCTTTATCTGTATAAATTACCCCACTTGCACCATATACTTTGGTTGCAATTTTTTTAATTTTGCTTTCTATTTTTTCATCAAGGTCATAAATATAATCAAAATGAGAATTGTCAAGTTCACTTGAAAACAATACTGCTTTGGCAAGTTCCAAACAACCTTCACCACCTTTTCCCCATGCATCATTAATTACACATTTTATATTTATCTTTTCAAGTTCTCTCATAACAGTCATTATTTCATCTGGGGTGTCAGTTTCATATTTGTTTAGTGTTACAACAAATGGTAGTTTAAACTCGTTATAGATTGTGTTGATATGTGAATATAAGTTTGCCATTCCCAATTTTACAGCTTCAATATTTTCTGTTTTTAGGTCTTCATACTTAACTCCAGCATGAAGTTTTAATGCACCTATTGTTGCAATTATTACCACAGCATTTGGATGCAAGTTGCCAACTCTACATTTTACATCAAAGAATTTTTCTGCTCCAAGGTCTGCTCCAAAACCTGCTTCTGTTACAACATAATCACTGTAGGATAGTGCCATTTTTGTTGCGATAATGCTATTGCAACCATGTACAATATTTGCAAATGGTCCCAAATGCACAAGTGCAGGTGTTTTTTCAAGAGTTTGAACCAAGTTTGGCATCAAAGCATCTTTTAAGAGTATTGCCATACTGTCAACGGCTTTTAAATCACGAGCATAAATTAGTTTGTTATCTTTGCTATATGCAACAGCAATATTACCTAATCTTTCTTTTAAATTTTCAAAATCTGTTGCAAGACACATAATTGCCATAATTTCGCTTGCCGCAGTTATTGTGAAATAATCTTTTCTTTCCACTCCATTCTTTTCGCCTTGAGCAACTGTTACTTCTCTTAATGCTCTATCATTAAGGTCAACACATCTGTGAAAAAGTATTCTATTTTCATCAATATTAAGACTATTACCCTGATAAATATGATTATCTATCAAACTGCAAAGTAAATTATTTGCACTTGTTATTGCATGAAAATCACCATTAAAATGCAAATTAATATCTTCCATTGGCGCAATTTGACTGTATCCACCACCAGTTGCACCACCTTTTATTCCAAAAACTGGTCCAAGCGATGGTTCTCTTAATGCAAGTGTA
>CALDLU010000017.1:0-5579 GCA_937915245.1 uncultured Clostridia bacterium
TTGTGGCCAAAAAAAGACAAAGACAGGAGATAAGGCAGGAGTTACAAAAGGTAAACAATGGGTACTCTTAAAAAATGGTTTTGAAGTGCTTGACACCCCAGGAACTTTATGGCCAAATTTGGATAATCAAAATATTGCTCAAAATCTTGCAATACTTGGAAGTATAAAGAATGAAATTGTTGACACTAATGAACTTTGTTTTGCTTTGATAAATTATCTTAAAGACCATTATAAAAATGCTTTTGCAAGATATGGAATTACTGATTTAGATTTTTCAGCAGTGGAACTTATGGAACAAATAGCAGAAAAGAAACATTATTTGTTAAAAGGTAACGAACCAGATTTTGACCGTACTTGTTTTTCTATTATTGATGATTTTAGAAAGGGAAAACTTGGAAAAATTACATTAGATAAGGTAAGTGTGTAAACGATGAATACAAAAGAAGAAATGCTTAATTTTGAAAATGAATATACTTTAAAAGGCTATAATGTTATTGCGGGAATGGACGAAGCAGGTCGTGGTCCACTTGCTGGTCCTGTTGTTTGTGCTTGTGCAATTATGCCACTTAATAGTGATAAAATTATTGAAGGAGTTAATGACAGCAAAAAACTTACACCCAAAAAGCGTGATGAGTTGTATGAAAAAATAAAGGATACAGCAGTTTGTTATTCAATTCAGGAAGTAGATAATAAAACTATTGATAAAATAAATATTTTAAATGCAACAAGACTTGGTATGCAAAATTGTGTAAAAAACTTGAAAGTTAAACCGGATTTTGTTTTAATTGACTATATTGTCGGTTTAGAATTAGATGTACCTAATATTCCAATAGTTAAAGGAGATGCAAAAAGTTATTCAATAGCATGTGCATCAATACTTGCAAAAGTTTATAGGGATAGACTTATGGAAGAACTTGACAACAAATATCCTGAATATAACTTTAAAAAACATAAAGGATATGGCACAAAAGAACACATAGAAAATTTAAAGAAATTTGGAAAGTGTGAAATTCATCGAAATACTTTTATAAAACATTTTATTGGAGAAAACAATGACTAATACAAAAATTTATGGTGTAACTGGAGAGAGAGAAGCAAAAGAGTTTTTAATCAAAAAAGGTTATAAAATTGTAAAGATGAATTTTACTTGCAAAATAGGTGAAATTGATATTATTGCAATGGACAAAGACACATTGGTGTTTGTTGAAGTAAAAGCAAGAAACACCGCAATGTTTGGACTTCCACGAGAAGCAGTTACTGCACAAAAACAATATAAAATTAGAAGAATTGCAGAACTTTATATCCAAAGATATTCAAGTCCTGACCAAAAAGTTAGGTTTGATGTTATCGAAATTTTGGGAGATAAAATAACGCACTTAGAAAATGCTTTTTAGTTTTGTTTTGAAATGTCTTTTATTGCTTTGACAAGTTTTACACAATCAGAAAATGAGTTAAAATAACTCAAACTTGCTCTAACAATACCTTGTTCAAGTGTTCCTAATGCTTTATGCTTAAGTCCTGCGCAATGAAGTCCACCACGAGTGCAAATATTATATTTGTCTGATAGAATTTGACTTACTTCACTTGAACCATAATCTTTTACATTGAACCCAATTATTCCAAAAGAATTGTTGGGGTGGGTGTAAACTTTAACACCATTTATATTTGATAATTCATAATTTAGGTATGTTCCAAGGTCATCAATCTTGGAATTTATTTTTTTAAAGTTGTTCTTTACAAAATCAAGTCCTGCACCAAGCCCAAAAATGTTTGGAGTGGCAAGTGTTCCACTTTCATAACTTTCAATGCTACCAGTTGGTTGATAAACATTTTCACTTTCTGTTCCTGTGCCACCATATCTTATTGGTTTTAATTTGCTTCTTTTTGAAAAACATAAAACTCCCACACCTTGTGGAGCATATAGCCCTTTGTGTGGGGCAAGGGCAAGTAGGTCGATGTAATTTTTGTGCATATCCAGACTTAAATGTCCACAACTTTGTGCTCCATCAACGCAGAATAATATACAGTTTTCGCTACAATATTCACCAATGCTTTTTATGTCTGCAATTTCGCCATCAACATTGCTCATATGATTAACACATATAAGATATGTGTTTTTTTTTACATGTGGCAATATGTCGTCAAGAGTTAATATGCCATTGTTCTTTGGAGTTGCAACACTAACTTCAATGCCATATTTTTTGTGCATCTCAAAAACTGGTCGTGCCGATGCATTATGGTCGTTGGAAGATATAATAATATGTCCACCTTCACTTATAGTTCCTTGAATTGCAAGATTTAAGGCATCAGTACAGTTTTGAGTAAATACAACATTTTGTGCGTTAAAATAATCACTTATTTTGTTCCTTACATTTTCAACTTGAATAGATGTTTCAAATGCCAATTTATGCCCACTTCGACCTGGATTTGCCACATATTTTGTAAATGCAGAATTTATAGCTTTTATAACTTCTTTTGGTTTTATGTTTGTTGTTGCACTATTATCTAAATAAATCACTTTTTACTCCCTTAATCTATATAATAATATGGTATGAAATAGTATCAAATTTGGTTTACAAGGGGAGAAAAATATGAATTATTGCATAATAGTATTTAGAGCAAAATCTCATACAATAAACTTTGCTAATATATTAAAATCTTATCGTGTACCTTGTGAGATAATTAACACACCAAGAGCAGTAAATGTTTCGTGTGGAATTTCTGTTCGCTTTTCCTATAATGATTTAGATTTGGTAAAGCAAATAATTTCAAGAAGAAATTTTGATACTTTTGGTGGGATTTATCAACTAGTTGGCAATGGAATAAATTATAAAGTTGTAAGGTTGTCATAAGTTGCTTTTGTCATAGTTTTGTGATATACTTATCTTATATTTGTATTTATGATAAGGAGAAAATTATGGCAGAATTATTAGCACCAGCAGGTACTTTTGAGAAAATGGAAACAGCTTTTAGATTTGGTGCAGATGCAGTTTATTTTGCAGGTAAAAAATTTGGATTAAGAGCTTTCGCAGGTAATTTTTCAGATAACGAAATTATGGAAGCAACAACATATGCTCATAGTATAGGCAAAAAAGTATATATAACAATAAACATTTTGGCTCACGAAGGTGATTTTATTGGGTTAAAAGAATACCTTGATGAGCTTGTTAAAGCAAAGGTTGATGCAGTAATTGTTTCTGATTTGGGAATTATTGAATTTATAAAAGAAAATGCACCAAGTTTAACAGTTCATGTTTCAACACAAGCAAATATACTTAATTCTTATGCAATTAACTTTATGTACAAAATGGGTGTAAAAAGAGTTATTCTTGCAAGAGAATTGAGTATTGAAGAAATAAAACAAATTAGGAAAAGAATACCAAAAGATTTGGAACTTGAAAGTTTTGTCCATGGAGCAATGTGTATTTCTTATAGTGGAAGATGCTTACTTTCAAATTACCTTACTGGTCGTGATGCCAATCGTGGTGCATGTACACAACCATGCAGATGGGAATATACTATCACAGAGAAATCAAGAAAGGGTGAAGAATACGAAATTCAAGAAGATGACCGTGGAACATATATACTAAATAGCAAAGATATGATGATGATTGAACATCTAAAAGAACTTGAAGATGCAGGAGTTACTAGCTTTAAGATAGAAGGAAGAATGAAATCTCCATATTATGTTGCAAATGTTGTTAATGCTTATCGTTATGCCATTGATAATATGGATAGTCTAACTGAAAAAGACTATGAAATGCTTAAAAAAGAACTTTGCAAAACAAGTCATAGAAAATACACAACAGGATTTTATCTTGGAGCAAAAGATAAAGAATGTTTGGAAAGTAGTATGCCTGTTCAAACATCAGAATTTATGGCAAGTGTGCTTTCAAATGGTGATGGCGAAAAAGTATTAATTGAACAAAGAAATCGTTTTAAAGTTGGTGATACTTTGGAAGTGTTATCTCCAAACAAAGATACCTTTAATAAGACTATAAAAATAGAAAAAATGACTGATGAAAATGGAGAAGAAATTGTAGACGCAAAAGATGTTCAACAAAAGATATATCTATTCACAAACCTTAATCTTGAAAAAGGTGATATATTAAGAAAAGAGTGTGAATAATAAAATCAAGTAAAAATAAAACCTTTTATGCAAAATTTGGTAAAAAGGTTTTATTTTTTATTCTTTTAATTTTGTTTTGACAAGTTTATTTTTAATGCTATACTAAAAAACAAAGGGAATTTATGTTAGCAAAAGTTTTAAGTTTTGGTCTTAATGGCATAGATGGATATTTGGTTACCATTGAAGTTGATATATCAAATGGCTTGCCAAAGTTTGATATTGTTGGACTTGGAGATACAGCAATAAAAGAGTCAAAAGAAAGAGTAAAAAGTGCAATAAAAAACTCTGGTTATGACTATCCTGTATCAAGTATTGTATGTAATCTCGCACCAGCTGATAGGAAAAAAGAAGGTCCACATTACGACCTTGGTATGGCAGTTGCAATCCTTTGTGCAACAAATCAAATTGATTATAAATTGACAGAAAATACTATTTTTATTGGTGAACTATCGCTTAATGGTGAAGTAAAAAAGGTTAATGGTGTTTTACCAATATTAATCGCTGCAAAAGAAAAGGGTTACAAGCATTTTATCATTCCACAAGCAAACTATTTTGAAGCAAGTTTTATTGAAGGAATAACTGTAAACACTGTTAGCAGTCTTTTTGAACTTGTTGAATCTTATAAAAACCCAGATAAAAAGTTAAAACTTGTTGAAACATCAAACTTTGAAAAACTTAAAAATGAAAAAAGTACTCAAAGTATGGATATGAAAAATGTAAAAGGTCAATTTTCAGCAAAACGAGCATTAGAAATTGCTGCCGCTGGTGGACATAACATTTTGATGATTGGACCACCAGGTAGTGGAAAAACAATGCTTGCAAAATGTTTTCCTAGCATATTGCCAGATATGACTTTTGAAGAAGCTTTGGAAGTAACAAAAATTCACAGCATAGCTGGTGCTTTAGATTTAAGTGAAGGAATAATTTTACAAAGACCATTTAGAACACCACATCACACAGCAAGTAATGTAAGTTTGGTTGGTGGTGGAACAAATTCAAAACCAGGTGAAATTAGTTTGGCACATAATGGTGTGTTATTTTTAGATGAAATGCCAGAATACACAAGGTCATTTATTGAAACATTAAGACAACCTTTGGAAGATGGACAGATAACGGTTGCAAGAGCAAATCAAACAGTAACATACCCATCATCATTTATTTTAGTTGCAAGTATGAACCCATGTCCATGTGGTAACTATGGTTCAAAAAAACTTGAATGTAGATGTTCTCCACAGCAAATTCATAAGTACTTATCAAAACTTTCAGGTCCAATAATGGATAGAATAGATTTACATGTTGAAGTGGATAATGTTACTTATGATGATTTACATTCAAATGAAGAATGTGAAAGTAGTGCAGTAATAAGAGAAAGAGTAAACAAAGCAAAAGAAAAACAACTAAAAAGATTTAAAGGCACAAAAGTGTATTCAAACGCAAAAATGAATGTAGT
>CALDLU010000018.1:0-4192 GCA_937915245.1 uncultured Clostridia bacterium
TGATATAACAGAACCTTCAAAAGTTGTTGCAAAAGGTGAAATACATCCACTCAACAAAGTTTTTGACAAATTAATAGAATGTTGTGTTGAAATGGGATTTGATGTTGTTCAAGGACCAGAAATTGAGTATGATTATTTTAACTTTGAAGCCTTAAATGTTCCAAAAGACCATCCAGCAAGAGATATGCAAGATACTTTCTTTTTAAGTGATAATATCTTGATGCGTTCACAAACTTCTTCTGTTCAAGCAAGAACGATGCAAACAAGAAAACCACCTTTTAAAATTGTAAGTCCAGGAAGAACATACAGAGCAGATAGTGATGCAACTCACAGTCCTGTATTCCATCAATTTGAAGGTCTTGTTATTGATGAAAACATTTCAATGATTGATTTGAAAAGTATGCTTACAAAGTTACTTTCAATGTTATTTGGAGAAAATACAAAAATAAGATTCCGTCCTTCATATTTCCCATTCACAGAGCCAAGTGTTGAAGTTGATGCAACTTGTCCAAACTGTGGTGGAAAGGGCTGTAATCTTTGCAAAGGTACAGGCTTTATGGAATTGTTAGGTGCTGGAATGGTGAATCCAAAAGTCCTTGAAATAAATGGTATTGACAGCAAAAAATACACAGGTTTTGCTTTTGGTCCTGGTGTTGATAGACTTGCAATGGTTGTAAACAAAATTCCAGACCTTAGAATGATGTTTGAAAATGATACAAAATTCTTGGAACAATTAAAGTAGGAGAAAAGATATGATAGTAACATTAAATTGGTTAAAAGATTTTATAGACTTGGATGAAACTCCAGAAAAAATTGCAGAGTTATTAACAAACTCTGGAAATGAAGTTGAAGAAATAATATATCAAGACAGGTTTTTGAAAAATGTTGTTGTTGGTAAAATTCTTAAAATAGAAAGACACCCAAATGCAGATAAATTGGTAGTTTGTCAAGTAGACATTGGAGATAAAGTAACTCAAATTGTAACTGCCGCAACAAATGTAAGAGAAGGACATACTGTCCCTGTATCATTGCCAGGAGCAAATCTTGCAAATGGTATTCATATTGAAAATGGTAAATTAAGAGGAGTTGATTCTCTTGGTATGTTTTGTTCCATTGAAGAACTTGGTGTAACAGATTATGATGGCGAAGCAAACGGAATTATGATACTTGATGATGAGTTGAAGGCAGGAACACCTATTGCACAAGCTCTTATGATGGATGATGTTATTTTTGATATAAATGTAACTGCAAATCGTCCAGATTGTATGAGTGTTGTTGGTATTGCAAGAGAGTTAAGTGCTTTAACAGGAAAACCAATCAAAAAACAAGATTTATCTTACAAAGCAAATAATGAAGATGTTAATAAGTATTTAAGTGTTGAAGTCGAAAACAAAGAACTTTGCCCAAGATATATGGCATCAGTTATAAAAAATATTAAAATAGAAAAATCTCCAAAATGGTTAAGAGCAAGACTTGTAAGTGTTGGTATTAAGCCTATAAACAACATTGTTGATATAACAAATTATGTTTTAATGGAATACGGTCAACCTATGCATGCTTTTGATTACGATTATCTTGATGGACATAAAATTGTTGTTAGAGATGGAAAGGTTGGAGAAGAAATAAAAGTACTCAACCATAATAGTTATGATGTTGATGAAAGAATACTTTGTGTTTGTGATGCAAATAAACCAGTTGTAATTGCAGGAATTATAGGTGGTCTTAATAGTTGTGTCATTGATGATACAAAAACGGCAGTATTTGAAGCTGCAAGTTTTAATAGAGCATCAATAAGAAGAACATCAAGAAGAATTGGTGTTAGAACTGACTCTACAGCAAGATTTGAAAAAGGTGTTGATATACAAAGTCCTGAAATTGGTATGCAAAGGGCATTAAATTTAATATCAAAACTTGGTGCAGGTGAAATTGTTTCTGGAGTCATCGATTCTGTATCAGAAAAACCTGAAAATAAAGATATGACATTCTCTATTTCAAAAATTGAAAAATTATTGGGTATAAAAGTACCAAACGAAAAAATACTTTCAATACTTAATAACCTTGGCATTAAGTCTAAAATTGATGGCGACACTATTTTCTCAAATGTTCCAGTTTATCGTGGAGATATTGAAAATAATGCAGACATTGCAGAAGAAATAATTAGAATGTACGGATATGATGTTTATGATAGTATTGACCAAGAACCACTTGCAAATGCAAAAGTAACAGTTGGTAGATATGACCCAATGCTTCAAACAGCAAGAAAGTTAAAATTAGAATTATGTGATTTTGGCTATTATGAAACAGTAAATTATTCAATTTGTAGTGAAGATGTAAAGCAAAAACTTTTATTAAAAGAAGATACAAAGCTTTACAATATGATAAAAATTGCAAATCCTATTAGTGAAGATTTGGCATTTGTTAGAACAACAATGGCAAATGCTATGTTTACAACGATAGCAAGAAATTTATCAAGAAAAAATCAAGATTTTAGATTAAGTGAAGTTGGCAGAGTATATTTCCCAAAAGAATTACCATTAAAAGAGTTGCCAGATGAAGTAAATATGCTTTCTTTTGCCAGTGTAAACAAAGATGATGACTTCTTTACATTTAAGGGTATAATTGAAAATTTACTTAGAGATTATGATTTAGAATATAAACTTGAATATTCAAAACTTCCATTTATGCATCCAGGAATCAGTGCTGATATTATAAATACAAAAACAGATGAAATCATTGGTAGTTTCGGTAAAGTTCATCCAAAGGTATGTAAAAACTTTGATATTCAAGAACATACATTCTATGCTGAATTAAATTTGGATATTATTACTTCTTTAAAAGAGAAAAAACATGAGGTAAAAATGCTTTCAAAATTCCCAGCAGTTGACAGAGACCTTGCTATTGTATGTGATGAAAGTGTTACAGTTGAGCAAATATTAGAATGTGTTAAAAAATCTTGCGGGAAGTTATATTATTCATCAAATGTATTTGATATTTACAGAAGTGAACAACTTGGAGAAAATAAGAAAAGTATAGCATTTTCATTTAAACTCATTAGTTATGATAAAACTTTAACAGATGAAGAAATAAATCAAACTGTTAATAAAATTTTAAAAGATTTAAAATATAAACTTGGAGCAGTTCTTAGATGATATATTTAGATAATGCAGCAACAACAAAAGCATTGCCAGAAGTCGTTAAAGAATATAATAAATACGCAGAAGAATTATTTTTTAATCCTTCTGCTATTTATCACGAAGGGGTTTCTGTTAAGGCTGACATAGAAGATGCAAAAAATGAAATATTAAAGGCTCTAGGAACGAATAAAGGCAATATCATTTTTACATCATCAGCAACAGAATCTAATAATTTGGCAATTTTTGGAAGTTATAGAAGTAATTTTAAAAAAGTTATTTTTTCAGTAGAAGAACATCCATCTGTATATAATGTTGCACTAGAATTAAAAAATAGAAATGTTAATGTCGATTTTTGCCCATTATCACAAAATGGTCAAGTTGATTATGATAAATTAGAGCAAATGTTAGATGAAAATGTTGGACTAATTTCAATAATGCATGTAAATAATGAAACAGGTGCAATCAATGACTTAAAAAAAATATATGATTTAAAGATGAAAAAGTGTCCAAAGGCAATTTTTCATGTTGATGGGGTTCAAGCATTTTCAAAGATTAAAATAAATCTTGATTATTTTGGTGTTGATTTATATACAATAAGTGGACATAAAATATTTGGACCAAAAGGAATATCTGCGTTGTTTGTAAGAAATGGCATTGTTTTAAAACCAATTATGTTTGGTGGTGGACAAGAAAATAATTTAAGGTCAGGTACTGAAAATGTTCCAGCAGTTATGGGACTTAAAGTTGCTGTTCAAAGTATAGGAGATATAAAAAAACATTTTGAATATGTAAAATCCTTAAAAGACAAATTTATTGAAAACTTAAATGGTATAGCTTGTACATTTAATACAACAAATGAAAATTCACCATATGTTTTAAGCATCAGTTTTAAAGGCGTAAAAGGGGAAACGCTTGTTCATATGATGGAACAATATAATATACTTATAAGCACAGGAAGTGCTTGTTCAAGCAAAAAAGCAGGAAACAGAGTGCTTGAAGCATTAGGGGTAAATCATAACGACATAATAGGTAGCATAAGAATAAGTTTTTCTCGCTTT
>CALDLU010000019.1:0-4194 GCA_937915245.1 uncultured Clostridia bacterium
CACTTACTTCAACTTCAATAGTTAAATTTTCATATTTGCCTTGATTATAGTTGTCTTCAATTTCAGCAATAGTCAAATTTTCTTGTGGGTTGTTTTTTACAAGCGTTTCCGCAATAATTTTAACTAATTTTTCATCAACAACTTTTTTTGCTTTCTGTTCAACTTCGTGCATTTTTTCATCTTTTACCATTCTAACGGAAACAGACACCAAATCACGAACCATACTTTCAACATCTCTGCCAACATACCCAACTTCTGTGTATTTTGTTGCTTCAATCTTTACGAAAGGTGCTTTTACAAGTTTTGCAAGTCTTCTTGCAATTTCAGTTTTACCAACACCTGTTGGACCTTTCATTATAATATTTTTTGGAGTGATTTCATCACGAATTTCTTTTGGTAATTGACTTCTTCTATAACGATTACGGAGTGCAATAGCAACTGCTTTTTTTGCTTCATCTTGACCAATTATATATTTGTCTAATTCTGTTACAATTTCTTTTGGTGTTAAACTCATAAATCCTCCTAAACTTCTTCACAAACAATATTTGAATTTGTGAATATACATATTTCGCTTGCAATTAAAATTGATTTTTGTGCAATTTCTTTTGCTGATAATTTTGTATTTTGCATAAGTGCTTTTGCAGATGCAAGTGCATAATTTCCACCACTACCTATTGCACAAACATTGTCTTGTGGTTCAATTACTTCACCTGTACCAGACAAAATTAACATTTGGTCGTGGTCAGCAACAATCATCATTGCTTCAAGTTGTCTTAATGCCTTATCCATTCTCCAAAGTGATGCAAGTTCAACAGCACTTTTCATAAGATTACCAGAAAATTTGTTTAGCATTTCTTCAAATCTTTCACTCAAACTAAACGCATCAGCAACAGAACCTGCAAAACCAATAACAACTTTATCATTGTATATTCTTCTAACTTTTACTGCATTGTTTTTGAAAACAACACTTTGACCCATAGTTACTTGACCATCGCCACAAACACAGGTCTTTCCATCTCTTTTTACTGCACAAATTGTTGTGCCTTTAAACAAACTTTCCATATTAGTCCTCCATATATTTTTTTATTGCTTCCATTGAACGAGTTAAAAAATACTCTTT
Organism: uncultured Clostridia bacterium; assembly: GCA_937915245.1. Classification (GTDB taxonomy): domain Bacteria; phylum Bacillota; class Clostridia; order Christensenellales; family UBA1242; genus UBA5893. The sequence goes on from CALDLU010000019.1 coordinate 1,121, forward strand.
TCTTAATCTTTTATCGGTAATAACTTTATCACAAACAAAAATTCCATAATTTGCATTCATTGGTTCAAAATTATTTTCATTTGCTGGGTTTGTTATATGCCCTATAATAGCACCAAGACAAGTATTTTCGCTAATGCTTTTTAATGGTTTATCATTTATTAGCCTTAACATATTTTGTGCAACATAAAGTCCACTTGCAATACTTTCAACATATCCTTCAACTCCACTTAATTGACCTGCCACAAAAATATTTTTGTAATCTTTAAGTTGAGAATATTCATTTAAACATTTTGGTGCGTTTATATAACTATTCCTATGCATTGTGCCATATCTTAAAAACTCTGCATTTTTTAACGCTGGAATAAGTGAGAATACCCTTTTTTGTTCTCCAAATAATAGATTTGTTTGAAACCCAACCATATTTAATGCAGTTCCATCAGTATTTTCTCGTCTTAATTGAACCATAGCATATGGTTTTCCTTCTTTAACTTGATGTGAAAGACCAACTGGTTTCATAGGTCCAAATCTAAGCGACCTATCTCCACGCTTTGCAAGGACTTCCACAGGCATACACCCTTCAAAAACCTTTAATTTTTCAAAAGAATGTAATTCAACTGTTTTTGCTTCTTTGAGTTCTTTTACAAAATTTTGATATTCATCATAATATAGCCAACAATTCAAATAGTCCTTTCCACCTTTTTCGTACCTACTTCCCCAAAAAGCACGACTCATATCAATACTATCTAAACTAACAATAGGTGCGATTGCATCATAAAAATAGCAATTATCTTCACCTATTAATTTTTGCAAACTAGAAAATAACTCATCATCACACAATGGTCCTGTTGCTATGATTGTTGGAATGGTTGTGTCAATCTCGGTTACAACTTTATCAATTACTGTGATATTTTTGTTATTATAAATTTCATCGGTAATCATTTGTGAAAACTTTTCTCTGTCAACAGCAAGTGAATTACCTGCTGGAACAGCACACTTCTCTGCTATATCAAGTAAAAAACACCCCATTTCTTTCAATTCAAGTTTAAGTAATCCACTTGCTGACAAACTTTCTGTGCTTTTTAAACTATTTGAACAGACAAGTTCTGCAAATAAATCACTTTTTTGTGCAGGTGTTTTTTTGACTTTTTTCATTTCATATAAGTTTACTTTTATATTATTGCGTGCCAAAAACATTGCTGATTCACAACCAGCAAGTCCAGCACCTATTATATTTACAATTTTATTCTTTAACATACTTACAATTTGGATTTGAACAAATCACCTTTTTCCCTTTTTGGATTAAAGCAGATTTACATTCTGGACATTTTTCTCCAGTTGGAATATCCCAACTCATAAACTTGCAATCTGGATACCCACTGCAAGAATAGAATATCTTACCTTTTTTACTGCGTCTTTGCACAACTTCTTTTCCACATTCTGGGCATACACCTTTTGGCAAGGTTTCATCTTGATAAGTCATAATATTATGACAAGCTGGAAAATTTGAACAACCTAAAAATTTACCAAACTTACCTTCTCTAATCACCATGTCGTGTCCACATTTATCACACTTTATGTCAGTTTTTATTGGTTCTTTTTTGGGTGAAACATATGCGTTAAAGTTAGCATTTGTAAGCAATTCTTTAAAACTCTTCCAAAAAGCATCTATAACATCTTGCCATTTTGTTTCATCTTCTGCAACTTCATCAAGTTTTGTTTCCATATACGCTGTAAACTTGACATTTATCATTTTATTAAAGTAGTTTTCCAAAAATCCAGTTACACTTCTTCCAAGTTCTGTTGGAACAATATATTTCCCGTCTTTTGATGTATATTCACGAGATGCAATAGTTGTAACTGTTGGTGCATAAGTTGCAGGACGACCAATACCTTTTTCTTCCATTGCTTTTACCAAACTTGCTTCTGTGTATCTTACTGGTGGTTTTGTGAATTTTTGTTCTGGTTTTAATTCAACAAGTTCCAATAAATCGCCAACTTCCATTTTTGGTAATTTTGAATTGTCTTTTTCTTCTTTTTCATCTTCTTTTGCACTATCATATGCTTTATAGACACTTGTCCAACCTGCGAAATTAAGAGTTTTCCCAACTGCTTTAAATACACAATCATTTGCCTTTATTTCACAAGTTACATTGTCATATTCTGCATCTGTCATTTGACAAGCAACAAATCTTTCATAAATTAATTTATAAAGTTTGTAAGCATCACTTGGAGCAATATTCTTTATACTTTCAGGATCTCTAGCAAGAGAAATTGGTCTAATAGCTTCGTGAGCATCTTGAGCATTCTCTTTTACATGGAAAACATTTGGTTTTGTTGGCAAATATTCTTTTCCATATTTGCTTGAAATAAACTCTCTTGCCATATCCAATGCACCATCACTGATTCTTACACTATCTGTTCTTATATATGTGATAAATGCGATTTTGCCTTCACCTGGCAAATCTATTCCTTCATATAATTGTTGAGCAGCACTCGTTGTGCGTTTTAAGGACATATTTAATTTATTTAACGCATCTTGTTGCATTGTACTTGTTGTAAAAGGTGCTGGAGCTTTTGACTTTGTTCTTGACTTTTTAATATCTTGAACTGTGTATGTTGCATCTTTTAAGTTTGATAATACTTCATCAACTTCACCTTTGTTTGAAAGTTTAATTTTTTTGTTTTTAAATGATAATAATGCTGATTTAAACTTTGAGCTTCCCTTTTTAAGCATAGCACTTAAGTTCCAATATTCTTCTGGCTTAAAATTTTCTATTTCTTTTTCTCTATCAACAACAAGTCGTAAACAAACTGATTGAACACGACCTGCACTAAGTTTTGGTTGAATTTTTTTACACAAAATTGGGGATAGTTTGTATCCCATAATTCTATCAAGTATTCTTCTTGCTTGTTGAGCATCAACCAAGTTTAAATCAATTGCTCTTGGACAAGTTAAAGCTTTTTCTACTGCCGATTTACTAATTTCGTTAAATACAATACGGCATTTTGAATTTGGGTCAATTCCCAAACAATAAGCCAAATGCCAAGCGATTGCTTCTCCTTCCCTATCAGGG
>CALDLU010000020.1:0-3529 GCA_937915245.1 uncultured Clostridia bacterium
TCAATGGCTTTTTAGGCACTGTCCTTAATAGCAAATGGAAAACTGGTGCTTACTTTAATATTACTTGGGATCGTGGCGAAGATCCTGACGATAGTTTGTTTAGCGAAATTCATGATAAAGATGCAAATACTATGGGATCAGGAAAATATAGAAATAATGGGGTTAACCCCGGAGATGAAACATACAAACTTTGTGATTGGAATTATTGTAGTTCTCCATACATCACCATCACCCTTGTAGGAACAGCTTATTGGGAAAATGGTTGGTGGGGCGGTTCGTATGACTTTACTGATGTCTACGCCTTTTTAAGTGGCTTTATGCCAAGATCTGATAGAAATTGGAGCAACTCTTTAACAGCAAATAACAAAGTTGTAAGACAAGAAAACAACCTCTATTCTGCTAATGCTTTTATAGCCACAGCCTCAAATCTTAATAACTATATTAAGATAAATGGTTCGAAAGTTACACCTATAAGCGATTCAAGAGTATTGCCATATAAAGAGGGTTTTAGAATTGCTATTGTCGATAATGGTAAAACTAAAATCTCATTGGAAGATGGCGCTGAAGAAAGATATACGGATTACAACTGCGTAATTGACCAAGATATACCTGATGTAAATTTGGTGTATCTCAATGCTAATGCGTTAAGTCTTGCAAAAGAATCAGCAGTCTCAACTGACTCGGATGGAATAAAATCACAAACTATTACGGGAGCAATCTTTAAAGATCAACTTCAAATCAATTTTGGAGCGACTGAAAACGAAAGTCCTGAAAGATGCTATGTAACCCATAATGGAGTAACAAAAGAAATCACAAGTGGCACATGGCTTAAAGAAGCTGGCAACTATACAATTGTTGTTAAAGATTTAGTTGGTCATACAAAAACAATAAAATGCTCAATTGATAATACTTCACCAAGCCAAAACATTGATAGAATTCAAGGTCAAGACTACAAGGTATCAAAATGGTATTTGGCAAGTATTCCAAGCGATTTTATTGGACACGGAACATACTCATATCTTACTTACAATGAAGCATTGAACAAGGCAATTGAATGCGAAAAAGCAAACTTGGTTACAACTTATGAACTAGATGATGTAAATAATTTTCATAATACACATTTAGTTGCAAATGGAGATACCGTAAAGGTTGGAAAATATTGGTATTACAAATCAATAGATAGCCCAAGCCTTTATGTCTATTACTTCACCGAAGATTTACTAAATAAAGCAATAGAAAAATATGCAAAAACCTATGTTAGTTCGGCGCAATATTTCAATTACAAATCAGATATTTATCCAAACGATTATGGAACAATAATTGATAAAGATATTTATCACAACCTTTGGAATGAAAGCAAAACGCCTGCATACATTTCTAACGACTTTATATTCAGAAAAGCAAATGATAATGAGTCTTATAAAATCTACTACAAAAACATTGATAACGGACAAACAAATTGGTCAGAGCTTATTTACAATAAGTCTTTCAAAGAGCAAGTAAATTCACATGGTCTATATCTTATAAAGGAAATTGACTATGTAGGACACGAAACTTATTGTTATGTGTTCCTTGACCTGCAAGCACCAATGCTTGATGTCACAGCGAAAATCTATGGATCAAACGACTCATTTAATCACACAATTTCAAAGAACGATATTCCTGCAAATAATGAACTCATTTTCTATTATGAAGATTTTGTTATCAATAAAATCATTGATGACGACACTTGGTATGTTTTACAAGTAAAATGCCCAAACGGAAAAGTTTTGAGATACACTTGCGTAGACACTCTTCCTAACTTTGATGAGCTCGGCACAGGCGAATATCAAATCACAACTTATGATAGAATCGGCAACAATTTCACCTTTAAACTTTGCCTACTTGGTAAAGCACCAAAGGTAAAATTTGAAACTATAAACGCAAACGAACAACTTAAAATTTCTATAACATCAGGCGAGCAATTTAATGAAATTACTGACCTTAAAATTTATAGAAATGATGTCTTGCTTAATAGTAAACTTGGATATGACGAGTATCCAAATGACGATTCAAACGAATTGATTTTTATATCAAATTCTATCAAGCAATATCTATTCAATAAAGGTGGACTTTACAGAGTTGAAATCACCGACAACTTTGGTAGAACCACCTCCCACGAATTTAAGTTTGAGAAAGATTTGCCTATCGGTGTTCTAAAAGGTGTTAAGCATAATGGCAGAACAAACAAGAATGTAGAATTCATTTTTAATAGTACAAAATACACAGCAGTAGCCTATGAAAATGGTAATCCTATCTTCCAACCAAGCACACTTAATGATGCAAATATTTTAACAACTTTAACATTTAGTGCAAGCGATAAAATCAACAATGAATACAAGATTTATTTGTATGACAATAATGATTTTGAAAACCTTAATATCTATAAATTTACAATCAAAACCATACCACCTGAATTTACACTTTATGGAGTAAATGACAGTGGAACAACATCAACTGATGTCTATGCTTTATGGGATGCACAAAGTGGATATAAGGCAACTTACAAACTAAATGACGGAGAAGAAATTCAATATCTTAATGGACAAATTTTATCTAATGAGGGAGTTTATATAATCACATTAATTGATGATTTAGGTAACAAGAATTCAAAAGTATTTGAAATAGATAAAACATTGGACTTCGATATATATGAAGATAATATCAAGAAAGAAATTGAAGAAATTAGATACACAAATAAGAATATTCAAATTAGCAACAACGAACCATTAAATATTGAGATTATGAAAAATGGCGAGCCTTATGCATATAAATTTGGAACATATTTTAATGACGAGGGCTTCTATTTAGTTAAGATTTTTGACGACTATGGAAATGTAAAATATTTCGAATTTGAGATAGATAAAACACCTCCTGTCGCAGAGATTATCGGTGTAGAAAATAAAGGAACAACTAATGGTTTTGTCCAAGTTGTTTGGGAAGAAGATAATCTCACTTCAACCATCTACAAAGATGGAAATTATCTTGGAAATTATACAAGCGGAAGTGAGATAAAATTAAACGGAAATTATAAAGTAAAAGTGTCAGATAGAGCTGGAAATTTTGCCCTTTTTGAATTCAAAATTGACAATAAAATTGAGTTCGATATTAACACTTTTAATGGTGGAATTTCAAATGGTGGTGTTAGGGTTGTAGCCAAAGAAGAACTGACTATTGAAATGTATAAAGATGGCGAACAAATTGATTACAACTTTGAACAAATTCTAAACGATGATGGAAACTATGCATTTATTTTAACTGATGTTTTAGGCAACCAAACAGGATTTAGTTTCACAATTTGGAATAAACCAATTAACAGAATTCAAAGAAAATTTAATGACCAAATTGAAATAAAAGAAATTATTTTCAATGAAGAAATTCAAGAGTTGGACATTCAAGATAATACTTTGTATTTGGTTGATGAGGGCTTGTATCAAGTGACCGTTTTAGACAAAACAGTAAACAAAAATTTCACTTTCAAATTAACCCT
>CALDLU010000021.1:0-3530 GCA_937915245.1 uncultured Clostridia bacterium
GTTGATGGAACTTATATTTACAAAGACAAACAAATTGAAACAGAACTTGAAGCACCATCTGGCTTAAAATTTGCACCTTCAATCAAAGGAATAAAAGGTTCAGGTGCTGTTGATTATGAACCAGAAGAATTAGTTAAAGTAAGAGAAAACATTAAACAACTCTCTCAATATATTGAAGAATACGAAAATTCCATTGAATCAAATAAAAAACAAATTTGCATCAATCTTATGGCAAAAGAAGCATTGTCTTTACAATGTGATGAACAAAAAAATCAATATAACGAAACAGTTAAATACATTGATTTACAGGACAAAATTGAATATATTAGGAGTGAAAATAACAGACTAAATAGAAATTATCTCGATAGCGATAATAAAACAACTGTCAAAGACTATATTTCAGATAAAAAATTTACAAATACCAATTTAGAAGATATTAGAAGATATTATAAATCAGGTACAAATTCCAAAATTAAACTTCCAGATAATACAGATTTGAGTGACCATTCCATGCCCACTTTAAGTAATATTCTAACCAATGAAGCTTCATCTATATACACATTAGGTATAAATTTAGATAGTTCATCTGGTACACTTAAAATGCAAAAAGATAGTAATAACCTTACAAATGAGATCTATTTAAAAACATTTGTAAATGAAAAATTATATGAAGCATTAAAAACAGCCTACACTCATTATATCGAAAATAAATTTGAAGAAGAATTAAAAATTTACACTCAATTACAACAAGCCGAGCGTAAACAATTCTTAGAAAATAAATTAAACGAAATAATGCCTTCTAATGATGATATTGATAACATATACAAATCATTTGTAACATCTAACGGCAATGTAACTTTATCTTCTAAAGATTTTGCATCAATTAACTTACAAATAGATAATCTTATTAAAAATAATATTTCAGCAAAAGAAAAATTGAATGAATACAAGGAACAACGAGAAAAATTAGAATATCAACAAAAGCTTTTGGAAATGCAAGTCCCTGTTCATTATTTATATAACGACAATAATGTTATTTATGGCTTTGGTAAAATTAATCAAGATGATGACACCAAATTCCGTTTAATAATGATTACTGACCCATATGAAAACACAATATTTATCAAATACAAAGATTTTGGTTCATATTTGATTGAATCTATCACAGATTCAGATGATAATATAATTAGTTTTAATTATTCAAATGACAAATTAGAATCAATAATTGATTCACGAGAAAAAGTTGTAAAGTTTAATTATATCAGTGATAACCTATTACAAATAATCCATACCAATGGTTCAAAAAGTAACTACTTCCTTACCCAAGAAAACAAAAAAATTATTGTTGACCAATCGGGTTTTGGTTTATTATTAAGCAAGTCAACAACTGAAAATGGTTCAGAAAATTTTACAGACCTAACCCTTGAACCTTTTTCTATTATCCAAGAAATAACAAATGGCGAAATTATTTATGTAGCCTCGACTTTTGACAATTTTGAAAACGAAGAAACAATTTTGGCAAATAAGATTAGTTTAAATTCTAATATTCTCATTAGAAAAAACAATATACACTCAACCACAGTAACTTCAAATGATAAAAGTTTAACATATTTATTTGACACTTTAGGAAAAGTTCGTACAATTTATGAAAATAACTTTGACCCAAATTCAAAAAACGGTTGCTACCAAGTAACAGATTTTAACTATACAAACAATAAAACTTCTGCAAAAATTAGTCAACTACCATTTGCTGAAAATCTTTTAGAAAATGCAATCGTAAACTTGCCAAATGCAGAAAAAACAGTACATTCCGTATATCTAGGCTGTTCTTATTGTAGTGATGATTTGATACCTTATTCCTATAAATGTTGTGAAGAATCTCATACTCTTGATTCTCGTTCCGACAAAATGTTTGCTGAAGTAGAAATAGACAATAACATTATTACCAACACAATAAATCAAACCAATGATATTTGCAATCATAAAGCATATATGCTCTCTGGTTGGGCAAAAGCAAATTCAGCATACATTGATGAAGATGCCGTAAACGACTATCTTAAAGAACGAAAATTTGAATTAAGAGTTGAAATAAGTTATGAAAATGAAAGCTCACAAACAGAGAAAAAATCTTTTGACTGGCGTAATACTGAATGGCAATTCTGCTCTGTTCCAGTTATTATTGACTCAACTAAGAATGTTTCAAAAATCAAATGTATCATTGACTATCAAAACAACACTGGAAGTATAGACTTTTTAGATTTGGAATTCAAAGAAGCAACTTTTGAACAATCTATCTATGATAACCAAAATCGACTCATAGAAAAATCAAATGCCCATTCTCAATGGCTAACAAAATTCCAATATGAAAAAGATTCTTCCCAAATTACCAAAGAGTTACTTTATCAAAAATCAAATATGGAAAAACCACTTGAAACAACAACTTATGAATATAACAAACAAGGCAGTTTGGTAAGAACAATATCACATAACGGCATTGTTAATGAAAATATCTATAACGATAAAGGTTTAGTTAAAAAGTCTGTAACATACCATAAAGATGAACCATCATCAAAATTTTATCAAGAAAGTTGTCTTGATGAAAAAGGTAAATCAACCAAAGAAATCAATGAACTTGGTGTTGATGGAGCAAAACTTGAATATATTGATGGGACAGGTATTGTATCAACAAAAACATATGAAGATGGAACAAAAATCAGTTATGGCTACACTCCAGACAATAATCTTCTTGAAATCACATCAACAATTAATGGCATTGAAAACACAAACACATATGGCTATTGCTTTAACACCCTAACAAGTCTTAAACATAATGACTTTATGATTAAATACGATTACAATTATGAAGGCAATATTAAAAATATTTCCATAGGTGGAAACGATTACTTGTCAAAAGAATACATTTCCCAATCTTCCAATACTGAAGACTCAAAAGATGGAATATATAAAACTGAAATCACAACTTTTAAAAATGGAGATAAATACAGACAAACTCTTAATAAAGATGGAAATGTGCTTGAAACATATTTCACACCAAAAAAAATAAATGATAAGGAAACTCCAACTGAAAGACTTGTAACTCAAAATATCTACGACACATTAGGTAATTTGATTTGTTCAAAAAATATATATAAAGAATATGATGAAATCAAAGAACATATAACCAAAAGATATATTGATAAATTTGGCAATACATATAAAGAAGAAACCGAACAACATTCACAAACAGTTACAATAAAAAATGACTATGATAAAGAACATTCAATCATAGAAAAATCAACAATTAATATTGACAATCAAGACCTTACATATCTATATAAATATTCAAATAATGCTGACCCAAGACTAAATTCAATTCAATTACCTAACGAAAGTGAGCAAAAAGTTACATACGATAAACTTGGCAGAATGAAACAAATTGAAAATGGAAATATAAACAAAGAATTTTATTACCTAAAATCTGGCGACCATTCTTCAAACCTTGTTTCAAACATAAAACTTTCAAGCAAAAT
>CALDLU010000022.1:0-1576 GCA_937915245.1 uncultured Clostridia bacterium
ATATATTTATATTCTTTGATATCAACTTCTCCAAGGACTTCCAAAATGTCTTGTCTTGTGATATTTTGTGCATTTTTAACTGATTTACCAATCATAAGTTCAGTTGCAACACTTGATGCAACAATAGACATAACATTTCCCATTGTTTTAAATCTTGCATTTGTTATTATTTCATTTTCATCTGCCAAGATATAAAGCTTTACAACTTCTGCACCATTATCACCTTCAAGTTTTGCTGAGCCATTTGCTCCTTGAAGTCCACCAACATTTGAAGGATTTTTAAATATTTCTAATACTTTTTGATTATACATTATTTTGCCCTCCCAGTTTTTGTTACAGGTGACATTGCTCTAAGTTTTGCAACTTGTTTTGTGAGTGTGTCAATAACATAATCAACATCATCTTTTGAAATTGATTTATCAAAAGAAAATCTTATTGTTCCATAAATATATTCATCACCTAAATGAATTGCTTTTAAGGTATTGTTTGGAGTCATATCATCATTTATTGATGCACTAACTGAAATTCCATTAAGGTCAAGTAATGCCATAAGTGATTCACTATTAATCATTTCAAAAGACAAACTTAAAATGTTATTTGCTTTTTGATATTGATGACCATTAACTTTTATGTATTCAATTTTTTCTGTTACATTTCTTACGAAATAATCTCTAAGTCCCTTAAGTTTTTGATTATTTACAACAATATCACGGGTTGCAACTTCAACTGCTTTACCAAATCCAACTATGGCTGGAACATTAAGTGAACCTGCACGCATACCAAATTCTTCATTTGAACCAAGCATAAATTTTTCAATTTCTACACCGTTTTTTACATATAAAGCACCAACACCTTTTGGTCCATGAATTGCTTTAGCTGACATTGTCATTGCATCAATTCCCATATCAACAACATCAAGTTTGACAAATCCAACTGCCATACTTGCATCTGTGTGGAAAATCGCACCTTTGTCATGAGCGATATTTGCTAATGTCTTTATATTTTGAATTGTTCCAATATCTTTATTTACTGCTGAGATTGAAACCAAGATTGTTTCATCTTTAATATAGTGCAATAACTCAATTAAACTTACAAGTCCTTCACTATCACAATCAATATAATCAACATCAAAACCTTCTGTTTCAAGTTGTTTGCAACAAGCAAGTACACTTTCACTTTCAAGTTTTGAAACAATTATGTGATTACCTTTACTTCTATTTGCTCTTGCAAGCCCTAATATTGCCCAGTTATTTGATTCTGTTGCAGAAGAAGTAAAATAAACTTCTTTGGCATTTGCATTTATTGATTTTGCAATTTTTTCTCTTGATCTTTCAACTAATCCACTTGCTTCTCTTCCAAAAGCGTGAGACTTACTTGGTTCACCATAAAATGATGTAAAACAAGGCATCATTTCATTTAAAACTTCGCTTGAAACGCTTGTTGATGAAGCATTATCCAAATAAATTCTTCTTTCCATTTTATTTCCTTTTACTTTTGTATTATACCACCATTAAAAATGGTTTGCAATATCAATTTTTTGAAAAGTTATTCAATTTATCTAATATATCTTCTTTTT
>CALDLU010000023.1:0-13759 GCA_937915245.1 uncultured Clostridia bacterium
TTGATTGGAACACCATTTATTTTTACAGTTTTTTTCTCTTTTCTTGAAAAGATTATTTCAACAATACTATTTCCAATTTCTTTTTTTATAAATAATTTTATTCTTGCAATATCACTATCGTGGTTTATTACTTCTTTTTCTCTTGATGCTCTAAAACTTTTTCCAACAACACAAAAATACACAGCTTCAAGTAAATTTGTTTTTCCCTGTGCATTTTTTCCACATATAACATTTAATCCATTTTTAAAATCAATTTCGCATTGCTTGTAATTACGATACGAAAATAATTGTAATTTTGTTATCTCCATTTGTATATTCCCAAAAATTGCATAATTACTTGCCATATTCTTGGCTCATCTTTGTGAATAAGATAAACAACTTTTGCAACTAAATTCTCTTGAGAAACAGAACCATAGTTAAAACAATCATTGCTAGTCAATCTGTTATCACCTGCATAAAAAATTTCGCCTTCATCAATATGATAATATTTGTTACCATTTTCATCGGTCAAGAATTGACTTGCTGGTATATGTTCAATCGTATCCTTTGGATTAGTGTGATATAATTTTGAATAAGTATAGTTATAGTAAGATTTATCGTATATATAATCTTCTTCCAATTTTTGCCATTCGCCAGTTGAGTTATATTGCAAATAAATTGCATATTCTCCATTATCTTCTTTGAGCATTAAATTATCATTGCCCATTGCAATAACTCTTTTTATAACAAGTGTTTGCTCTGTTTTTTGATAAATTATTATATCTCCATAAGTTACATCGCTAATATTTTTTGTTGCATAAACAAAATCACCCCTATCATATGTTGCATTAATAAGGGGACGCATACTTCCACCTGATACTGGGTAATATGATAAAAATAAATTGCAGTAACTCATAACCCCAACAACAAATATAACTATTCCAAGAAAAAATAAGGTTATACTTCTTAATATAGCCTTAAAAAGTGATATTGGTTCTTTTTTGTAATATTCATATTTCACTTGTTATCTACCTATTGAAAATCTGCAACCACAGTAATTTTGTCTATATAAATTCATTTCACGACTAAGAATTATACTTCTCTTATAACCATCGTGTTTTTTAAAATCTGAATAAAGAAATGGTATTCCAATCTCTTTTGAAATTTCTTCGCCTATTTTGTTTATATGTTCTGCATTTTTATGTGAACTTACAGTTAAAGTTGTTCCAAAAAAATCATAACCATTTTCTTTTGCAAAAATTGCCGTTTGTTTTAATCTTAAATAAAAACAAACATCACACCTTTTGCCACCTTCTCTTTCGCCTTCAAATCCTTTTACTTTTTCCAAGTATTCTATTTCATCATAGCTTGGACTTACCAAGTTTACACCTAAATTATTTTCTATCACAATTTTTTGATTTTGCAATCTTTTTTCAAACTCATCTTGTGGGTATATATTTGGATTGTAATAAAAAACTGTTATTTCAAAATTTGGTTTTAATCTTTCAATAACAGCACTACTACATGGTCCACAACAACTATGGAGCAATATTTTTTTCTTTCCATCAAACTTTGCAATTTGGTCTTGCATAAGTTTGTCATAATTATTTTTTAAGTCCATTTACTTCCTTCACGATATGGCTTACTATTTCATATTTATTTTGCAAGTTATTTAAAGATAAATCTTTTTCGTTGCCAACAATATAAGTATGGAAACAGTATACATTATTCATAAATACAAAGAAAACATCAATAACATTAAATTCTTGTCGAATTAGCACTTTTACAACACTAAGCATAGCATCATTATTATCAAACAACTCCCAATGCTCTGGTTTCATTCCCAATTCTTCTTGTTCTTCTTCATTATCTTTTAACTCTGCATATGACTCATTAAGTTGTTTTATAAATTTGTCATCTTTACCATAATCATATAATGTTAATGTGTTAAAAGCACCATAAATTGTTCCAACTTTATAACAATAAACAACTTTTGCTTCTGGCATACTAACAATACCATAATTTGCATACTCTTTTGGTTCAATCTCAATCCAACTTAACTTTTGAGTCAACTTGTTTTTAAGTTTATCTACTGTACTTAACATAAATTCCCTCTATTTGTATTATAAATGAATTTTAGTCAAAAAACAAGCAATATAAGACATTTAAAAAGATGAACAAGAAAATTTGTTCATCTTTTGTAAGTTTTATTCAAAATCTAATATTGTATTATACATATCAGCAAAACTACCCATTACAGTTTGTCTGTAATATGTGTATCCTGCTGTGTTATCTGCAATACATTTAAAGTAAATGTCATGACTTTGTAACTTTTCATCTTCATTAACGCTGAAAGACATTTCTGTGTATTTTAATACCACACTACTATTTGTTGGTGGATTGTAAGTCTTTCCATTGAGCATTAAAGTTTGTTCTTCTGGGAATATAAATGTAACAACATAACCTGTTAATTTATCTATTGGGTTTCTGTTTGTTCCTGTACATTCTTCAATTCTTGATTTGAAGCCTGTTCTTCCAGAAAAGAACCCAGACATTACGCTTTCACGAAAAGCATCATTATAGTTTGTCATAATTTTGTTGTAAACTTCAACATCTTTATTATCTTCGCTTTCTTTTTGTCCATGTGGGAATGGTTTGCTTGAACCCACTTGTCTAATGTTAATAAGAATTGGTTCATTTACATCTGGTGCATAGTTTGTTTTTATAACACTTAAAGATATTGCTGTGGCAATTAAAACTCCACAAATACAATAAATTAGAATTAACCACCATTTATTCTTTTTTGTCATCTTTCTTCTCCTTTGCACCTTTTGTGCTTTTTCTTATTAAAGTTTCCTTTGGTTTTTCTTCTTTTTTCTCGTCTTGTTCTTCTGCTTTTGGTTCTTGAACATTTTGTTCTTGATTTTGCTCATCAACCTTTGGTTCAAGTTTTTGAGCATATTCTTCGTTCAATTTTTGTTTTGCTTCAATATTTTCTTTTTCAACAAGTTTGTAATCATCTTGAGAGATTATTCCTTGTTTAAGATAAACTTGTGCTGTTTTTAATTTTTGGTCAAGTTCTTTAAGTTTATCATTTTTTTCTTTTTCTTCTCTGTATCTTTGTTGTTCACTTTCAGATTGTTTTGATTTTTCTTCCATTGCTTGCTTAATTTCTTCGTTTGTTTTTCCAGCAAGAATCATATCAACTTCATCTTTATAGATTGTGTCTTTTTCGAGTAAGAGTTGTGCCATTTGTTCAACAACTTTCTTATTCTTAATTAATATTTCTTTTGCTCTATTATAGTTGTAGTCCAAAATCTTTTTAACTTCGCTATCAATCAATGATGCTGTTTCTTCACTATAGCTCTTTCTTTCTTGATAATCTCTACCAACAAAAACTTCGCCTTCACTTGAGAAACTCATTGCACCAAATTTATCACTCATACCCCATTCGGTAACCATTTTTCTTGCGACATTTGTTGCTCTTTGAATATCGTTACTTGCACCAGTTGAAATATCTTTCATAAACAATTCTTCACTAATTCTTCCACCAAACATCATTGCCATCATATCGTTAAGTTTATTCTTGCCCATATGATTGTCATCATTGTCTGGTCTGCTCATTGTGTAACCTGCTGCATTACCCCTTGGAATAATTGATACTTCTTGAACTTCTTCACAATTTTCAAGCATTTTCCCAACTATTGCATGACCACTTTCATGGTAAGCTGTTATAATTTTATCATTTTCTGTTATGAGTAAACTTTTCTTTTGTGGTCCCATAATAACTTTGTTGATACCTTCTTGAATATCTTGCATTGTTATTTGAGAACGACTTGCTCTTGCAGCCAAGATTGCTGCTTCATTAAGCATATTTTCTATATCTGCACCTGTAAAGCCAGTTGTCATTCTTGCAAGAGTTTGAAAATCAACATCGCTTGCAAGTGGTTTGTTTCTTGCGTGAATTTTGATTATTCCTTCTCTACCTTTTACATCAGGTGGATTAACATATATTTGTCTATCAAATCTGCCTGGACGCATAAGTGCTGGGTCAAGTACATCACTTCTGTTTGTTGCTGCAAGAACAATAATTCCTTCGTTTGCTTCAAAACCATCCATTTCTACAAGTAATTGGTTTAATGTTTGTTCTCTTTCGTCATTTCCACCACCAAGACCTGCACCTCTTTGGCGACCAACTGCATCGATTTCATCTATAAATACAATACATGGTTGGCATTTTTTTGCTTGGTCAAACAAATCTCTTACTCTGCTTGCACCAACACCAACAAACATTTCAACAAAATCACTACCACTTATTTCCAAAAATGGTACATTACTTTCACCTGCAACTGCACGAGCAAGTAATGTTTTACCTGTTCCTGGTTGACCAACAAGGAGAACTCCTTTTGGAACTCTTGCACCAAGTTCAGTAAATTTTTGTGGGCGTTTTAAAAATTCAACAATTTCTTGGAGTTCTGCTTTTTCTTCATCTGCACCTGCAATATCTGTAAATCTAACTTTTATGTTAGATGTCATTCTTGCACGATTTTTACCAAAACTCATTGCACTGTTATTTGATTTTGAGAACATCTTGAACACAAACACAAGTGCAAGGACACCAAGACCGATATACAAAATTGGGAACAATGTGTCAAGCCAACTTGCTCTTGTTGCTGGTGCTTCATATGATATTCTTTGTTCTTCTGATTTGCCTTCATTGTATGTGTTTATTTTTATTACTATTTGTTCTTTTTCTACTGATGTATATTCAATATAGTAGTCTGCAACATTTGGGAAATTTTTTCTGTTTTCACCTTTAACGCTACTGCCACTTTCAACAAGTAACACTCTTGCTTCGCCATCATAAAAATATACACTTGCGACATTTCCACTTTCAATATCATAATTGATTGTTGAAATATCTTTTTTTGTTATTTGCGGAGAAAGATTCATAAATGAAAATACAATCAAAATTGCAAGTAACAATAATATAAAAATATAGGTAAAATTAAATCCTGCTTTTTTCTTATTATTCAAAATTACAACCTCCATCTAGTTTGTTTAATAATATTGTATTGTATGCAAAAAAAATACAACACAAATACTTTGCATTGTATTTTAACATAAATAAAACAATTTTTGCAACTAACTTACAAACATTTATTATTATTAAAGTAAGATATATTATCTTAAAACCGAAAAAATTGTCAGTAATTAAAATATGGAAATTAAATTTTGTTTATATCAATAGCATAAAAAGAATTGTTTTTTACAATAATTGCACTATTCAATCTATTCTTTTTAATTTCCCTTGCACACTTCCTTGCGAAACCTTTTGCAAAATATTTTTCTTTGTAGGTTGGTTTTCCACCCCTTTGAATATATCCTATTGTACTAATTTTCACATCAAAATTTAATTCGTCTTGTATATATTGTTTTAATTCTTCAATATCAATTAAATCTTCTCTAACAATAATTATAGGAGCATCTTTTGTTGATTGTTTTAATGCTTCCAAGCATTTTTCTTTTGTGCAAAATTCATCTGTAAACACATAATCAGCATTAACTTTTTTGCCTACTTCTATTGCAATTTGTGGGCATTTTCTTCCCATAACCTGATAAATACATGTTCTATTAAATGACTTCATTGTATCATTAACTTTGCTTACAAAATCAATAGAATTTTTACACGCAGTATTAAAACCAATACAATAATCTGTTCCCGCAAGGTCATTATCTATTGTGCAAGGAATGAACATAACATCCATTCCTCTATCTCGAATTTCTTTTAGCCCTTTTAAAGAACCATTCCCACCCATAACAATAAGACAGTCTATATTATATTTTTGCAAGGTTTTTATTGATTCATCAACACCTTCACCTGTTTCAAACTCGGGACATCTTGATGTTTTTATACACACTCCACCTTTGTTTCTGTTTTTTCGTAAAAATTTTAAATCAAATGGAATAACTGTGTCATGAATAAGACCTTTAAATCCTTGACTAAAAAGAGTTATATTATTTTTGAAATGTAATCTATAGCAAATGCTATAAAGAAAAGTATTCATTCCAACACCATCTCCACCACTTGCTAAAATTCCTATATTCATTTTTTACTCCTTTTTATCTTCCCTTAAAATAACATTTTCTTCACCCAAAATTCCAATAAGTTCATTTACCAAATGATTATTGCCATTAACTTCGTTTGGTAATCTATATGCTTTATTATCGCTTGTACATCTTACCATAACTGGACAATCACCTTGATATAAAGATAAAATTAAATTTACTTTATCAGCAATTTTTTGGTCGTGTAAGTCATATTTTAAGAAAAGTTTTTTGTTTGATACTTCTTCTTTTACTTCTTCCTTCATTTCACTCAATCTTTCGATAATAATTATTGGTTCTTTCCCTGGGCGAACAGAGAATTTACCACCAATTTGAACAATCTTATCTTCTTCAATTAAGTCCTTATATCTTTCATAAATTTTTGGAACAGCCATTGCAGAATATACGCCATACAAATCTTCTATTTGCAATATACTCATAGGTTTGTTAGTTGTTTTTACAAGTATTCTTTTTGTTTCGGTTATAATTCCACCACAATTTACAATCGCACCATCTTCAAGTTCATATTGTTCAACATTGTTTTCTTCATCATCAACATCTTCATCAGCAATATCATCATTTTTTGCAATCATCGAACTTTTGAAATTAAAATCATTCCATCTTTGTGCAAAATTTTGCAATGGGTGTCCTGACATATAAACGCCCATTATTTCTTTTTCAAGTTTTAGTTTTGTTTCTTTGTTATATTCTTTTATTTGTGGAATTGTTACTTTGTCCATTTCCTTTGTTTCAACTTTAAAATTATCAAACAAAGAGAACTGTCCACTTTGCCTATTTTTCTTATCTGTTGCGACTTTGTTAATCACATCTTCATATATAGCCATAAGTTGACTTCTATATAAGTGGAAACAATCAAAAGCACCACTAAGTATCAAACTTTCCATACTCTTTTTATTTACAACACCTGTGTCATATAGTCTTTCAACAAAGTTTCGTAAATCTTTAAACTCGCCATTTTTGTTTCTTTCATCAATCATTACATTGATAGCATTAACACCAACACCTTTAAGTCCACTTAATCCATATCTAATTTTTCCATTTTCAATAGAGAAATATGTTGTACTTTTATTAATATCTGGGATTAACACTTCAATACCTTCACTTCTTGCATATGCAACATATCTTTTTATTTCATCTGCATTTGTTATACGGTTATTGATAATTGCAGTTAAAAATTCTACTTCATAATAGCATTTAAGGTATGCTGTTTGATAAGTGAGCATAGCATATGCTGTTGCATGAGATTTATTAAAGGCGTATTGAGCAAAGGTTTCCATTTCGGAGAAAACTTTTTCAGCTGTTTCTTTTGGAATACCAAGTTTTATTGCACCTGGAATTGAATGTTTACCTGTTGAGTCTTCCCAACCATTGATAAATTTTTCCCTTTCATGTGCCATTTTTTCAACTTTCTTTTTACCCATAATTCTACGAACATTATCTGCTTGTCCAAGGCTGTAACCACCCATAATTTGACAAATCTGCATAACTTGTTCTTGGTATACAATACAACCATAGGTAACTTTTAACACATCTTTAATACATTCATGTGGATATTCAACTTTTTCTGGGTTAAATTTGTTTCTAACATAAGTTGGAATACTATCCATTGGTCCTGGTCTATAAAGCGAAACACCCGCAATAATATCTTCAAGGCTACTTGGTTTCAAGTCTTTCATAAACTTTTTAAAACCACCACTTTCAAGTTGGAATATCGCTTCGGTTTTTCCTTGTCCAATCATATCATAAACATTTTTGTCATCATAACCCAATGTATCGAAATCAATATCTACATTATGTTGTTCTTTAACAAATTGCAATGCTTTATCAATATCAGTCAAAGTGTTAAGTCCCAAAAAGTCCATTTTGAGTAGTCCCAATGATTCAAGGTCAACAGCTTCATATTGTGTGGTTATATCAGCACCATTTCTTGATTGTGGAACGAACTCATCAACTGGCTCTGGTGCAATAAGGACACCGCAAGCGTGCATAGATGTATTTCTTGGGAATCCTTCAACTTTTATCGCAACATCAATAACATGTCGTAAGTCAACATCATTATCATAAATTTCACGAAGTTCTGGAACAATATATTTATCATTTTCAGGTTTTCCTGTTTTTCCAAAATAATATGCAAGAACAGGTGGCTTTTTGATACCTTCTGGTAATCTGTTTGGAATAAGTTTTGTAATTTTGTCAGTTTGTGAATATGGTATTTGCAAAACTCTTCCAACATCTTTTATCGCATTTTTTGCTTGCATTTTACCAAAAGTAATAATATATGAAACATTTTCTGGGTGATATTTCCTTTTTGCATATTCAATTACTTCACCCCTTCTTTCTTTATCAAAGTCAACATCAAAATCGGGCATTGAAACTCTTTCACGATTAATAAATCTTTCAAAAAATAAAGCATACTTTAATGGGTCAACTTTTGTTATTCCCATAAGATAGGCAACAATACTACCAGCACCACTTCCACGACCTGGACCAACAGAAATGCCATTTTCTTTTGCCCAGTTGATATAGTCCCAAACAACAAGGAAGTATTCAACAAAACCCATTTCATGAATTGTTGTAAGTTCATATTCAACTCTTTCATAAACTTCTTTTGTTGCATTTGGATATTTTTTGGGCAAGTTATCATAAGTCAACTTTTTCATATATTCAAAAGTTGTCATTCCGTTTTCTGGAACATATGGTGGAATAAAGTTTTCATTTGCAGGAAGAACATATTTTTCTTCAAGTCCCATTTCTCCATGAACTTTTCTTTTTATGACAACATCACATTTGTCAGCAATTTCTAATGTTGTTTTTAACGCATCTTCAAACCCAACAAATGCTTCCTTCATTTCATCATACGTTTTGAAATACAGCTCTTGTGTTGAAAACTTAAATCTGTCTGGGTCGTTTTGGGTTTTACCCATTTGAACGCACATAAGAATATCTTGTATTTCTGCATCATCTTTTGTTAAATAGTGGCAGTCATTTGTTGCAACAAGTTTAATGCCTGTTCTTTTGCTTATTTCACTAAGTCCCATCATAATTTCTTTGTCTTCTGGGAAATAATGGTTTTGTATTTCAAGATAAAAATCACCTGGAGCGAACATAGAGTTTAAATACAACGCAAATTTTTCTGCATCTTCCAATCTATGTTCCAAAATCAACTGTTGAACTCTACCGAACAAACACGCAGAAAGACATATAAGTCCTTCGCTATATTTTTCCAAAGTTTTATAATCAATTCTTGGTTTATAATAATATCCATCAATAAATGCTATTGAATTAAGTTTTAGCATATTTTTATAGCCGGTATTATTCTTTGCCAAAATAATTAAATGGTCATATTTTGATTTACCTTGCTTGTTTGTTAAATCATCACACATATAAAATTCACAACCAATAATTGGTTTTATCCCAGCACCAAGACAAGCAGTGTAAAACTGCAATGCTCCATACATATTACCATGGTCAGTAATTGCTACTGCCTTCCAGCCCCTATTTTTTGTTTCTTTTACAAGGTCGCCAACTCTTATTGCACCATCAAGCAAACTAAATTCTGTATGGTTATGAAGGTGTACAAATTGTTCCATTATTTCTCCTTTACTTTATCTGCGATTTTAATCAGTTTATTTAATCTATAATTTAATGCACTTTTGGTTATTGGAAAACCAGCAAGACGAACAAGCTCGTCCAAACTTTCTTCTTGGTTCGCCATTCTAAGTAGTGCAACATTTTGAAGGTCTTGTGGTAATTCTTCAAGACCTATTTTTGTTATTATTGTTGATATTGCATCATTTTGTTTAAAACTTGCTTCAACTGTTTTGTTAATATTTGCATTCACGCAATTTGTTTGTCTATTTACTTTATTTCTTAATTCTCTTACTGCAATTTCATTTTGAAGTGAAAAAACACAATTATATGCACCGATAAGTGCCAATATATTACTCACTTCGTTTGCATCTTTAACATACAAAATATACAAATTTTTGCGTTTTACAATTTTTGCATATATTTCAAATTCAGTTAAAACTTCTTTAAGTCCTTCCAAAAACTGCTCATTTTTGGAAGCAAATTCCATATGATAACCTGTGGATAATCTATCATCTTTATTAATTTTTATACTTGAAGTTCCACAACCAACAAAAACGCCACTAACAAAATGTTTCAAGTTGTCTTGTTCTTTCAAAAAATATTTGTCTATTTTGTATCTTCTGACAAGTTTTTCTTCTTTTATTGCAATGCAACCTGTATCCATTAATATTTGACAAGCAAGTGAAGGCTCAAAAGACAGTTTAAAATAGTCTTCCTTTTTTATTTGATAACTTTTACAAACTTCAACTTCTGCACTTTTTCCATACATTCTTTTTATTATATCATTTACATATGGTGCCAAATTTTCCAAATCAGTATTTAGTGTCAAACTAACTTCTGGCTCAAGAATAATAACAGCAGAACTTGAAAAAAGTCCACTTAAAAAAGCAAGACAACTATAATCATCTTCAATTGTCTTACTTAATATTTCATTTTTAACATCTTTTGAAAAACTCACTTTACTACCTTTGGTTTAATTTCTATTTTTTTGCCATAGTTTGCAATTCTATCAAAGTCAACACCATTTTTTATTGCAAAATTTAATGGTTTATCAACTTCTCCAACTCTACTTGCACTATGCGCATCACTATCTATTGTTATTTTTGCACCATTTTTTATTACTGTTTGAATATCTTGGTATGTGTAGGCAATTCTTTTCCCATTTATTTCAAGATGTGTGCCTGTTTTTTGTGCGTGCTTTGAAAGTTCATCAAAGTCAACAACCATACCAACACCTGGGTGTGAAATTATATCAATGGGATACTTGTCCATTGCCATCATAAGAGAAAGAGTGTTTCTTTCTTTTGTTTTTTTGCTCTTTATACCAAGTAAATTTGGAACATAAAACTTCCAAAATTCTTTTACACTTTTTGCCCTTGCAAATTTATGAAAGCCAACAACGATTAAATCAAACAACCCCACTTCATCTTTTGTTAAATCAATGTCTCCTTGGCTTGATATTATATTTGCTTCTATTCCAAGATAAATTTTTACACCCGTTATTTTTTGAGCATAATCAATTTCTTCTCTCATTCTTGAAATATTCTTCTTTTGAAGTCCATACAATTTATGATTTAGTCCATGTTCTGTTATTGCAATTTCTTTTAAGCCTTTTTTTTGTGCAATAAGAGCATTTTCAAGTATAGTTCCAGTGGCATGCATAGCATTATGCTTTCCACTTGAATATATTGTATGAGTATGATAATCACCATATAAAATCATTTAATCATCTCCAATTAAAATTACTTCTTCATCAAGCATCACTCCACAACTTTCATACACTTTCATTTTTATAAGTGCAATCAAGTCTTTAATATCTTGCATAGTTGCATTGTTTTTATTTACAATAAAATTACCATGCAAAGTGGAAACTTGTGCCCCATTTATTGTAACACCTTTTAACCCCAAATTGTCAATTATTTTACCAGCAATTATTCCATTTGTTTTTTTAAAAGTACTGCCAAAATTAAAAGTTTCAAGTGGTTGTGAGATTTTTCTTTTAGAAAAATATTCATTACACTTTTTTTCAATTTGGTTTTTATCTCCATTTTTTAATTTTAGCCATACCCTTAAAACAATATAACCTTTTTCTTTAACTACGCTTTGCCTATATGAAAAAGTTATATTCTTACCTTTTATAATCTTTATTTTTTCGCCATCAAATATTTGTATTTTTTTAACATAGTTGCCTATTTCATCACCATAAGCCCCAGCATTCATATATATTGCTCCACCCATTGTCCCAGGTATGCCAAAACTAAATTCAAGTCCTGATAATGAATTCTCTATCAAATACCTATTTAGGGCAAATAGATTAACTCCACACATTGCACAAATAATTCCTTTTTTCTGTACAATTTTATTTAATTTTTTAGTACAAATCACCACACCACGAAAACCATTATCTGCAAAAACGACTTTTGTACCATTACCTAAAACGAAATACTTTATATTGTTATTTTTGCAATATTTTATTATATCCACAAACTCTTTTATTGTTTGTGGTTCAACATAATAATCTGCATTCCCACCTACTCTAATTGAATTATGTTTACTCAATTTTTCATCTTTTATTGCATTAAAATTAATTATAAAATGCCCTATACTATTTTCTTTTATTTTTTTACAAAACTTCCCCATATTAAATAGTATGTTTATATGTAAAAATAGTTCAAACAACAATTAAATTAAAAAAGGCAGAATTGACATAAATCTGTCAGTTTTGCCTTATTTTTATACATATTTTATCTTTAACATTCTAAACAATATTTATATAAATCGTTTATAACATCTTTAACTCTTGTACTTTTTAAATTAAAATTTTTTTGTTCAAGTAATTTTGCATATTCTTTTACTGTTGGTCTAATCAAATCACACAAATTATTACGATTTATACAATTTGATGTTGCAATGTCTTCCATTAACTGTTTAGTTATCTTTGGTATACACAACTTTTTCATTTCAAAAATCAAAGCTTTTATATAAAGTGAATATGTACTATTTACAACTGCACCCAATTCGTTAAACTTGTCATTTATTCTTTGCAAACACTTTTCACTATTAAATTTGTATACAATGCTATAAAATAGATTAGAAGATAAAAATTTATTAATACTTTCATAAACTATATTTTTGTTTAAGTCATAAATTTTATCATCATTAATATAGAAAATTTTGTTTGTATGTTCGTTTGAAATGTATTTTTTTATTTCTTCAAATTTTTCTGTTAATTCCACTAAAACAGCATTAACACCATCGTGAAACTTGCTTAACATATCAAAAATATTTCTACATGGAACAATTTCTATACCCTTTGCTAAAGATGCTTTTCTTAAATTATAAAGCATACAATAATTATCATCAGATAAGAATATACACTCTTTGTTCATAGATTACAAATCCATTCCAATTCCACTTGTTGTTGTTTTTAATTGTGATGTTGTGTTTGTTCTTGCTTGATTGCTTTCATAAGTCAAATTTGCCCAATCATAAAAATCACCAATAAGTTCGTGGAAATCTAGTTCACCAGCATTTACTTCATTTGCATTTTGCAATTTTGTAGTATAATTAACTGCTTTAGATGTTGACGGATTATAGAAAGCGACTTCTATAGTATTTGCTATGTATTTAATATCATCACCTTTTGTTAGTCTATATGTTCCATACATTGTCAAACCATCTACACCTTGGTCAGCGACTTCACTTGAAACTACCTTAAAGTCATATCCTTGTTTTCTGTATTCTTCCATTTGACCAACATAAGAATTTGATTTAAGGAAATATTCTGCAGATTTATATCTTGAATAGTCATATTCACTAATTTTGTCAGTTCCCAATACTTTTGCATTCATTGCTTCTTGCAAAGAATTAATTTTCCTATCAAAGCTTGTTTCGTATGACATAACTTTATCTTTTCCATTAGAATTAATTACATGGCACTTTGAATATAACATATTATTATTTATATAAAGACTTGCAATATTTACCAAATCTGTATTTCTATCTAACTTATTAACAAATGCAAAAACTGATTGAGTTGAAATAGCATTATCTGGAATTG
>CALDLU010000024.1:0-8285 GCA_937915245.1 uncultured Clostridia bacterium
TGTTAGTTATGAGGTGGAAGATGTGTATTGCAAGATAACAACAAAAGTATATAAAGTTGAAGGTCAAAAAACTAACGAAGAAATGGACTCCATGGTAAAGACATTAAGTTCAGCATCTTTTACAGATATAGCAAAAGATTCAACTTACAAGTTAACTCAAGAATTCACTCCATACAATAGCTATCTCGCTTCAACAGAAGCATCTGCAACTGGGATAAATATAGCATACGGGAAAGATTCTCAAGATAACAAATTGTATTACACATATTATATCGTTATTAACATAGAGAATTTGTCTACACTTGAAAAAATGTATGCAACAATTAATACGGATATGTCGTACAATTGGTGCAACAATAGGGTCGCAACGAATGGCTGGCAGGAAGGGTTTGTAAAAGGTGGAACACCATGCAATATAGTTGTGGGATATTCACTAATAGATTTAAAAGAAACCACAAAAGCTCAATTTAAAAATAATGTGGTAGTAAAAAAAGGTTCATATGCTGAAAAATTTACAGATTCAGACCTTGAATTTTATCAATTAAATAATAATGACAATGGTTGGTCGCATTCAAATGGTGAGCATGTGTTTCAAAGTGTTACTTCATCAAATGAATGGAGTGGTCCTTTTTTAGTAGGCATGATAAGTTATTCTAAAGTTGGGTTGACATATAGGATATATTTTAAAGCAAAAGTGTCTTCAAGTATTACATTGAGCCCATACTGTGAAGTTGATGAGTTAAAAGCAAAAGAAATAACAATAACAACTGAATATCAAGAATTTTATGTAGATTATACAATGAAAGATTCATTATATGGGGCTTTTGTATTTTATTCATCAAATTGGGCAGGGGAAACATTGTATATAAAAGATGTACGACTTGAAAGAGTTTATTAAGAGTATATTAATAATTATTTAAAAGTGAGCAAAAATTGCTCACTTTTTTATTGTTAATTTGGCAATATAATTATAAAATAAAATTTAATTTTCAACATATATCATTATTTTGTTCACTAAATTTTTTTATTTAATAAAGGTGTGGACTTTTTTGTCGAATTATAGTATATTACTAGTGGTTATTATATTGTCATTTTAATTACATTAAAATCTGTGGAAGTTTGAAATGATATAAAATTTAATAATAAGAAAAGGAAATATTTTTATGTGGCATGTTGATTTATATAATGTACTAAACACAATCAATACCGTTGTTTTGTATATCATTGGAATACCATTTATTTTGCAATTTATTTATATGTTATTATTTTGGCTTCCAAAAAAGACATTCAAAAAAAGTGAAAAGAAAAATAAAATTTGTGTGGTTATACCTGCACATAATGAAGAAGATGTAATTTATGACACAGTAAAAAGGTTATATGACAAACAAAACTATTCAAAAGATATGTTTGATGTTTATGTTGTTGCACATAATTGCAATGATAAAACTGCTGAACTTGCAGAAAAAGCAGGTGCAAAAGTGTTTGCATTAAATGACCCTGACCCAAAGCATGGCAGAGCAGCGTATGCTTTGAAGCATGGTTTTGAACAAATACTTGCAACAGGAATTGATTATGATTTTGTAATTCGTCTTGATGCAGATAATCATATCAATGATGACTTTTTTAGTCTTATAAATGATGCGTATAACAGTGGTTGCAAAATTGCAAGACCATATGAATCTGCGCTTAATATGACACAAAACAAGTTTACAAAAGCATGTGGACTTTATTATAGTTTTGATTCAAGATTTTCATCTCGTGTTCGTGAAAGATTACATATTGATGCACATGTTAATGGACCTGGTTCAATGTTTGCTTATGAAATAATCAAAAACATTGGTGGTTATGACACAACAAGTATCACAGAAGACACAGAGTTTATGTTTAAAAGAATGTTGGAAGGATACAAATGCCATTTTGTTGAAGATGCAGTTGTTTATGAAGATTTACCATCAACATACAAAGATACTTCATCAAGAAACAAAAGAATTGCTGCAGGTAACATTAGGCTTATGGCAAAATATACCCCAAAATTTATTTGGAATGCAATTATTCATTTTAGATTTTCATTCATTGAACAATTACTTACATATATGTTTAACTTTATTTGCGTAATTCTTTGCACATGGATACCATTCTTTTATGTTTATGATGTTGCATATTTGTGGGCGCAAGGTATATTTACCGATGCACAGGCAACTGCAGTGGGAATAACTGCACCAGGACTTTATAATCAACTTATATTAGTAGGTTCAATATTGCTTGTATTATTCTTGATTGCAGGAATTGGTCAAGGTATGCTTTTGGTTGCACTTGACTATAAAAAACTTGGAGCAAAAAGAAGACAAGATTTAATGGATGGAGCATTGTTGTTCCCAGCATTTACAGTTGTGTATTGTTTGACAATGTGTTTGGGTGCATTCAGTAAACCAAAATGGAACAAAGTAAACAGAAACAAGCAAGCACAAATAGATGTCCAAAATGTTGTGCAAATTGAAAATAGACAAGTTGAAAATGAAGAACCACAAGAAACAAAAGTTGCACAAAATGAATAAAATAAAATTCTCACAATTCGTGAGAATTTTTTTATTGTATAATAACTCAAAATGATATTATTTATTAAATATTTTTATTTATATTGGGAAAATTGAAAAATAAAAATTTTACTTTTAAATATACTACAAAATTTTTGTTTTATATGTTTTTTATATCTTTTATGAACAAGTATAGCAGGTTGCTTTTAAATTATTTTGTTGACAATAATTTTTGTGTGTGATAATATAATGTTGATATAGGCGAATAGCTCAGTTGGTAGAGTCGCGGTCTCCAAAACCGTTGGTCGTGGGTTCAAGTCCTACTTCGCCTGCCAGATTGACCGCAAGGTCAATTTTTTATATAAAAGGAGAAAAATAATGCAAAGAGTTTTAACAGGTATAAAACCAACAGGTATTGCCCATCTTGGAAATTATTTTGGAGCAATTAAACCTGCCATTGAAATGGCTCAAAGTGGCGACAAAGATTGTTATTTCTTTATCGCAGATTATCATGCACTAACAACAGTGAAAACACAAAAAGATATGTTAGAAAACACATATAACATTGCATGTACATGGCTTGCTTGTGGACTTGACCCAAACAAAGTTGTGTTTTACAAACAATCAGATATAAGTGAGAATGTTGAACTTGGTTGGATTCTTTGCAATCTTACTCCAAAGGGTCTTATGAATAGGGCACACGCTTATAAGGCTTGTGTTGAAAAAAATGAAGAAAGTGGACAAGACAGAGATGCTGGTGTAAATATGGGTTTATATAACTACCCAATTTTAATGGCAGCAGACATATTGCTTTATGATGTCAATAGTGTTCCTGTTGGTCTTGACCAAAAGCAACATGTTGAAATTGCAAGAGATATTGCTATTTCATTCAACAAAAGATATGGCGATGTTTTTGTTTTGCCAGACTGTGCAATTCCACAAGATACTGGCGTGTTGGTTGGACTTGATGGCAGAAAAATGAGTAAAAGTTATAACAACACAATTCAATTATTTTGTGATGAAAAAACATTACAAAAAACAATAAACAAAATTGTAACAGATTCAAGACTTCCTGGTGAACCAAAAGATACAGATAACACAATTTGCAAGTTATATAAATTGTTCACAACAAGTGAAAAGTATGATGACTTTGCAAATAGAATGATAAATGGTCTTGGTTGGGGAGATGCCAAAAAAGAATTGTTTAATGTTATCAACGAATATATTTCACCAATGAGAGAAAAATATAATTATTATCAAACTCACAGGGAAGAAGTTGATAAGATTTTGCAAGACGGGGCAATAAAAGCAAAAGCAGTTGCTAGCAAAAACTTACAAAAAATCAAAAAAATGATTGGAGTAACACACTAAATTTCTCTATCAAGTTTTATTCCGTCAGGAAATTTACAAGGCGTGTTACATTTAAAATTAGATAAACATCTTGCACCTTTATTTATGGTAAGCAAGGTGTTTTTTATTTCTTCATCTGTTGTGTAATAAATATATTTTTGCAAGGTTATTTTTGTTTGATTTTCAATTTCAAGTTGAGCACAGGTACATAGTCTTTCATTTGCTTTTAACATAAAGTTTTCATATGTACCACTTTCTTGAATTTGTATTAAAGTTGCTTGTGGAATATTATCTTTTACTTTTTGCATATCTTCAAGCCACATTTGTTTTAGTTTTTCATTTTTTTCAATTAGTTTTGGAATATAAAAAGATGTGTAAGGTGTGTCAGTAAAAGAATAATTTAATGTCCTGTGTCGTTGAGCCTGTGCAAGTTCAGCAAAAGAACCAAGATATTTTGTAACATAAACATCTCCAAAATATTCTTTACATTCCTTTTTTGAAAAAATTGAAAATTGTCTATTTTTTGCAAAATTATATAATTTTTCATCAATTAGGTCATTATTTTCTAAAAAAGATAAAAATTCATCTATTGTTGGTTTTAGTTTGCAAAAATATTTGTTGGTATAATCAGCATTTTTGAAAAAACTATACAAATAGTTGAGTTGTCTAAATGAAACAGTGTAGGCAAAACAGGTTGGGGTAAAAACAGAAATAAAATATCTGGCATTTTCTTGTGCAAGTTTTTCAATTCTTTTTTCTGTAAAATATGGTTCGTTTGGATATTTTAAAGGAATAAGTTTTTTGAAAATGTTTAACCATTTGTCATACAATTCTTTTTCTGTTCCACCAATATTCATTTTTGTATATCTGGCACTTTTTTCACTTGTGGTGTACATTTGTTCGTTATTTAAAATCATTGCAAAAAACTTTGGCACATCTTCAAAATATAAAGTGATATATTCGTGGTCAAAAACGCTGTGATGTCCATTTTCTTTTATCATATTTGTTCTTTTTAATTTTTTACTTAGTTCACTATCTTGAATTGTTTTTAAATCGCTTTGCATATAGCAAATTCCTGCAAGTTCACCACTAAATTCATCAAATCTGTTTTTAATATTTTCATTGTCAAAATTAGTGCTTGCTAAAATTTGAAAATTCATTTTTTTCTCCTATCGTTGATATTATAATATTTATATGATATAATTACCAAGATAAAAATTTTATAGAAGGTATAAAAATATATTATGACAAATCTAAATTTATATAAATTCTTTTGTGTTGTTGCAAGAGAAAAAAATCTATCAAAAGCAAGTGAAATTTTGTATGTAAGTCAGCCTGCTGTTTCATTCTCCATAAAAGAATTGGAAAAAGAGTTGGGACAAAAATTGTTTGTAAGAAAAAGCAAGGGAGTTGAACTAACTACATTTGGGAAAATCTTGTATGATAAAATAAAAGATAGTATAAACGACTTTGATGAAATTGAAGAACTCGCAAAGAGATTTAAAAATGTTGAACAAGGCTTTTTAAGATTAGGAACAAACTCATCTAATGTAAATCAAGTTGTTCTTTCATATTTATCTAGTTTTGCAGTAAAATATCCAAACATTCAAATATTAATGGAGCGTGGAACAAAAGAAAGTTTAATTGAAAAATTAAAAGATAATGAATTGGATATGATATTTGTTGATAAAACAGACAAAATTAGCGATTTTGATTTAATTAAACAATTTGATGTTGAATATCAACTGATTGGCGATAAAAAATTTAAAGAAAAATATCCACAAGATAGCATAGTTTTAAAAGATTTTCCTGTACAAGATTTAATGCTTCCAAGCATCAATAATAATTCAAGAATAACAATAAATAAGTTTTTTGAAAGCGAAAATATAAAATTATGTCCAAAATATGAGTTAGATAACTATATTTTGCTATATGAATTTGTTAAAAAAGGCTTTGGAATGGCTTTTGTTAATATTGAATATTACAGAGATTGCGTTAATAGAAAAGAAGTTGAAATAATATTTCCAAAACTATCTATCTGTGCAAGAAAAATTGTTTGTTTGACAAATAAAAATGCAGGTAACCCTGCATTAGAAAAATTTATTGAGATTATAAAGTAATTATTTTGATAAATCGTCTTTACCATTAAAACAGTCAAGAATTTGTTTTGTGTACTTTGCATCTTTATTTTGTGGTTGTTCATCATAAAATACTCCAAGAGTTTTTTCATATTTTTCAACCTTTTGTTTTAGTTCATTAATATCATAACTTGTAAACACTCCACCAAGATATGTGTAGTATTCAAATTTATATGTCTTGTCAAAATATTGATAACCGACCAAAACACCTGTTTCACATGGATATGCGTTTATATCATAAATTGTGTTTTCCATTTCGTTAAGGTCATTTGTTTTTATTTCAAATAATTTTTCTCCAGAATTTAGCATATAGAATAGGAAAATATGAGTAGAGTCTTTGACTATCATAAGCGCTCCTGATGGATAAAATTCTGCTCCTGATTGTCTTGCATAACTATGTTCTTCTGGTATGTACATTATGCAGTTTTCTCTGTTACCATTGAATAGGCAATCCTTTCCACTATAATAAAAATGTTTGTTCTTTGATTGTGTTAAAAATTTCATTGTTTTCTCCTTTACGCTTAAATTCTATTATAAAAATGTTATTAAGTAAATAATAAGAATTTTATATTTGTTATAAAAAACATTTATATCAATAAAGTGATAAATTTTTAATTTTTATAATAGTAAAAGGAGATAATATATAAAATATATTTTGATTAACAAATTGTTTTTGATATATTAAAAGTATGTACTATTGTATATATAAAACAAAATTTAATTTGGAAGATATTATTCTCACAAGTGATGGCGAATTTTTAACAGGGCTATATTTTTTTAATGATAATCACAAAAATATAAAAAATTTTGAAGCAAATGAAACTTTGCCAATATTTGAACAAACCAAAAGTTGGCTTGATGATTATTTTTGTGGCAAAGTTCAAACCATAACACCAAAATATAAATTGCCAAATGTTTCAGAGTTTAGAAAAAGAGTGTGGGAAATTATACTAAATGTTCCGTTTGGGGAAACTATTACCTATGGAGAAATTGCAAATATTATTGCAAAGGAAAGGGGAATAATCAAAATGTCTGCACAGGCAGTTGGTAATGCTTTAAACAAAAACCCAATTTGTATTATTATTCCTTGTCATAGAGTTATAGGGAAAGGTGGAAATCTTGTTGGCTATGGTGGTGGAATAAATAACAAAAAAATCTTACTTGAATTAGAGCGTAAAAAAAACTAGAAATTTAATTTCTAGTTTTTCTTTTTATTATTCTTGAACCAAAACTCCAAGATAGTATTTGTTGATAATATTTGATGCTGTACTAAATTCATCTGTACTAAGTTCAGCTGAATTTGCGCCATAAAGTTCGTTATATTGTAATTGGCTTGCATTTTTAACATAAACATCAATAGTCAAATTACCAGAGCAGTTTTCGATTTTTACATCTCTTGCACCGCCTCTATTCCAACCAAGAATAGTTCCAACACTAACAGGTTTTGAACCATAACTGCTTTCATTTGTATTGTCATCGCTTTGGTAAGCATAAACTTTTACAATGCCATTTGTTACTGTGCAGTTTTTATATAATGTTACATCTCCACTTTGTGTTTCTGCAACGATTCCACCAACACTTAATCTATCATTAAAAGCAGTACCTTTTTTAACTGTTATACTTACATTGTTTGTATTAAGATTTTCACGAGAATAAATTTTTGTTTCTGTGTTTGCATTGTGGTCGCAACCAATAACTCCACCGATATATGCTTTTGAAGCAACAATGTTTGCATTAACATTATTTACATTACAATCTTTTAATATTGTTGAAGCATTATCTTTAATACCATATGCTGATACATCGCTTTCACCTCTTGCCATAAGAGTGCCATAGTAACAATATTTTGCAGATGCAGTTTTTGACATTTCGTCCATATCAATATTAACAGTGATATTATCCAATGTTAAATCATGAATATTTGCTGCTGCAATATAACCAAAGAAACCAAAGTGAACACATTGGTCGGTTGTGTTTTGAGCATCAACTGTAACTGTTGAGTTGTCAGCAAGTGTTAATGTGTATTTTGTTGAATCATTTGTGATTTTAAAGTTTGAAATTGTGTGTCCGTTTCCATCAAATTCACTACAGAAATAGTCTTTTCCAAAAACAGGGGATATAGTGTTCCAAACTTCGCCACCAAGGTCAATATCTTGTTTTAACAAATATCTAAATGCGTTTCTTGATGCTGCTGATGGTATTTCATAAATGTCTTTATTCATTTGAATAAGATCTTCATAAGTATTAATTTCTTTTGTGATTT
>CALDLU010000025.1:0-4210 GCA_937915245.1 uncultured Clostridia bacterium
GGTATTGTCCAAAGACGCAGGTATTCGAGTCCTCTAACGGTATTCTTCGTTTTTGGCGTAACTAATTTAAAGGAGGAAATTATGACAAAAGAAAGAAAACAAGAAATTATTGAAAAGTTTGCTCAAAGCAAAAATGACACAGGTTCAGCTCAAGTTCAAATTGCTTTACTTACAGAAAGAATTAACGAACTTACAGAACATTTAAAAGCAAACCCAAAAGACAACCATTCAAGACGTGGTCTTTTGAAACTTGTTGGAAAGAGAAAAGGTTTCTTGGCATACCTTGAAAAAACAGATCTTGATGCTTTCCGTGCTTTGAAAAAAGAATTAAATTTAAGATAATTTTAAAGGGGGCAATTGTTTATTGCTCCCATATTTTTTATAAAAGAGGTAAAAATGAGTAATATAGCAAAAGTATATGAAACAGAGATTGGAGGCAAAAAAGTTACTGTTGAAACAGGTAAATACTGTGAACAAGCAAACGGTTCTTGCATTGTAAGATGTGGAGAAACTGTTGTTATGGTAAATGTAACAATGGCAAAAGAAGCAAGAGAAGGAATTGATTTCTTTCCACTTGGCGTAGATTTTGAAGAAAAAATGTATTCAGTAGGTAAAATACCTGGTGGATATAAGAAAAGAGAAGGCAGACCAGCAGACAAGGCAATTTTAGTTTCAAGACTTATTGACCGTCCACTTCGTCCACTTTTTCCAAAGGGATTTTTTAATGATGTAGCAGTTGTTGCAACAGCACTTTCTGTTGACCCAGATGTTGCCATTGAACCACTTGCTATGCTTGGTTCAAGTATCGCTCTCACAATAAGTGATATTCCTTTCCAAGGACCAACAGGTTCATGTCTTGTATCTTGTGTTGATGGAAAATTTATAGTAAACGGCACAGAAGAAGAAAGAGAAAAAAGTTCAATGCACTTAACAGTAAGTGGAACAAGTGAAGCAATTTTAATGGTTGAAGCAGGAGCAAATGAGGTAAGTGAAGATGTAATGCTTGATGCAATTATGTTTGCTCATGAAGAAATTAAAAAACAAGTTGCATTCCAATTAAAAATGAAAGAAGAAATTGGAAAGCCAGTTGCAAGTTATGTTAGTTATCTTCCAAAAGAAGATGTTGAAAAAGCAGTTAGGGAATATGCCTATGATAAGTTAGTAAAAGCCCTTGATACTTTTGATAGACAAGAAAGACAACAAAATCAAGAAGAAGTTGACACTGATGTAAAAGCACATTTTGCTGAAATTTTCCCAGATAGAGAAAGAGAAATTGGAGATGTTTTATACAAATTAACAAAAGAAATTGTTAGAGGAAAAATCTTAAACGATGGTGTTCGTCCAGATGGTAGAAAATTAACAGAAATCAGACCAATTTGGTGTGAAGTTGGAGTTCTCCCAAGAGTTCATGGAACAGGTGTATTCACTCGTTATTACCAAGAGTACATGGTTCCGCTATGTTTACTCGTGGACAAACTCAAGTTTTAACAACTTGTACACTTGGACCAATTTCTGATGCTCAAGAAATTGAAGTTTTAGACGAAGATGAAGAAGTAAAGAGATATATTCACCATTATAATATGCCACCTTATGCTACAGGTGAAGCAAGACCACTCAAAAGCCCAGGTAGAAGAGAAATTGGACATGGTGCACTTGCAGAAAGAGCTCTTGTTCCAGTTATCCCAAGTGAAGAAGAATTTCCATATGCAATAAGACTTGTAAGTGAAGTTCTTTCTTCAAATGGTTCATCATCAATGGCATCAACTTGTGGTTCAACTCTTGCTCTTATGGATGCAGGTGTTCCTATTAAAGCTCCAGTTGCTGGTATAGCAATGGGACTTATCAAAGATCCATCAACTCACAAAGTTGCAGTTTTAAGTGATATTCAAGGAATGGAAGATTTCCTCGGAGATATGGACTTTAAGGTTACAGGAACAACAAAGGGTATCACAGCAATTCAAATGGATATAAAAATCAAAGGAATTGACAAACAAATACTCACAACAGCACTTGAACAAGCAAGACAAGGCAGAATATTCATTATGGATAAAATGCTTTCAGTTATCTCAAAACCAAGAACAGAACTCAGTAAATATGCTCCAAAGATTATTACATTTAACATCAAACCAGAAAAAATTGGTGATGTTATTGGTAAACAAGGTGCAACTATCAATAAAATTATTGAAGAAACAGGTGTTAAAATTGATATTGATGATGATGGTAGAGTATTTATCGCAACAGCAAATCAAGAAATGGCAGAAAGAGCAAAAGAAATAATTTTAAATATTGTTGATGAATTTGAAGTTGGTAAAATTTATTCTGGTAAAGTAGTTAGAATAATGAACTTTGGTGCATTTGTAGAAGTTTCTCAAGGCAAAGAAGGAATGATTCATATTTCAAAACTTAGCGACAAAAGAGTTGAAAAAGTTGAAGATGTTGTAAAAGTTGGAGATATGGTTCAAGTTGAAGTTATAAAAATTGATGATAAAGGCAGAGTAGATTTCAAACTTGTTGCAAAATATTAGAATATTGAAGTAAATCTTAATGATTTACTTCTTTTTTTATAATAGAAAAAATTTTTGATGCATATATTATGCTATGAGAAAGATATCAGAAAAATTTTTTAGAAGATACATAGTAAATGGTGCAATAATCTTTATGTTTGCTATATTATTTTCGCTTACTTATATTGGTGGAGTTTCGGCTGTTTTTAGTTCAAACGAATATTCTCCTTATTATTATGGTAACAGAGAAAAAAATAATGTTTCTGTTATGATAAATGTTTATATGGGTACTGAATATATTGATAGTATATTAAATACACTGAATGAGTACAATGCAAAAGCTACATTTTTTGTAGGTGGGTGTTGGGTTGTAAAAAATAGTGAAGTAGTTCAAAAAATAATAGATAATGGGCATGAAATTGGTAATCACGGATATTTCCATAAAGACCATAAAATGTTGTCTTTGGAGAAAAATAAAAGCGAAATGGAACTTACTCACAAAGTAGTAAAAGAGTTGTTTGATTATGATATAAAACTTTTTGCTCCACCAAGTGGTTCTTTTGGTCAAAATACTTTAAAGGTCGCCCAAAGTATGGGGTATAAAACAATTATGTGGACAAAGGATACAATAGATTGGAGAGACCAAGATGAAAATGTGTTGTATCAAAGAGCAATAAATAAACCAAAAGGTGGAGATTTGATTTTAATGCACCCAACTTTATCTACTAGCAAAATATTAGGCAAGGTATTAGCATTTTACCAAAAAGAAGGATATAATTTGACAACAGTTTATGAAAATATTTTATAAACAACACTTGGAATTTATCTTGAATAGTGGTATAGTATTATGTAGATTATTCGAGAGGTAAAAAGTGGCAGTTTATAATTTGTCTAATGAACCAAAGAAAGTTAAAAAATCACAAAAAGAAAAGAACAAAATAACAGGAATAACACTTGTTGCAGTTTCAACAGTGGTATTCTTTATTTTGCTTACAAATATTATACCATTTTTGAAATCGTTTTTATTTGGTGTATTCGGTTTATTTGCATTTCCACTTTTCATAACAACTTTTGTTATTGGAGTTGCTCTTATAAATAACAAAAAATATGTTATGACAACAAAATATATAATTTATTTATCATGTGCAATTTTATCACTGTTGTGTATCTTGCATCTTTTATTCATTGATACAAGTGGAACTTTTTTTGAGTATTTGGGTAGATGTTATACTCAAAAGATGACAGCAGGGGGAATAATATGTGGAATACTTACTGCACCAATAGTGTTTATATTGAATAAAGCTGGTGCATATATTTTGTTTAGTATTTCACTTATTATATTTGGTGCATTACTTGCTGATTATATTTACTATCTCAATAGGTCGCAAATTCTTAAAAAACCTGTAACAATTAATAGTATTGTCCCTTCTGTTGAACCTGTATTACTTCCAAAAAATGAAAAAGAAGTAAAGAAAGAACAACCAAAAGAAAAAGTTAATATTGTACTTGATGCAAAAGTTGAAAATGAACCAGAAGAAGACATCGCAAGAAGAAAACTTGGTTTAATTAAATCAAATTATATTTCTGAAGAACAACCAATAGAACAAAAACCTAAATTTGAGGATTCAGCATCTCTTAAAGCATATCTTTTAACTCAACCTAATGAAACAATTGATATGAAAAAATATAGAGATAAAAAACCAACA
>CALDLU010000026.1:0-2316 GCA_937915245.1 uncultured Clostridia bacterium
TGTTAAATATATTCACAAACACAAAAACAAGTCAAGGTGTTGTCGCATTTGTGCAACAAAAAAAATTTGAACTAACTGAACCAAAAGGAGATTTCTTGATACTTGATAATGTTCAAGACCCAGGAAATGTTGGAACACTTATAAGAAGTGCAGTTGGTGCAAACTTTTTAGATATATATTTAATTAATTGTGCAAGTGTATGTCTTGATAAAACAGTTCGTAGCACAATGGGTGCATTGTTTAAATGTCGAGTATATGAAGTTAAAGATGATTTTTTGGATATACTGAAGGGTTGGAACAAAAGAATTTTTATAACAACTATGCAAGGGAAAAATATCTATGATGTTCCTTTCCCGAAAAATATAGGTTTAGTAATTGGGAATGAAGGTCATGGGGTAAGTGAAAAATTGCAAAATATTGCAACAGACAATATTTCACTACCAATGCAAAATAACTTGGAAAGTTTAAATGCTGGAACAAGTGGAAGTATTATGATGTATCAAATAACATATGGAGGGAAAAATGTCAGGTCATAGTAAATGGAATAATATTAAAAGAACAAAAGAAAAAACAGATGCCCAAAGGGGTAAAATATTTACAAAAATAGGTCGTGAAATTGCAGTTATTGTAAAACAAGGTGGAAGCGACCCTAACACAAACTCAAAATTAAAAGATGCTATTGCAAAAGCAAAAGCAAATAATATGCCAAATGACTCTATTGAAAGGTCAATCAAAAAGGCAGCAGGCGAACTTGGTGGTGTAAATTACGAAGCAATAACATATGAAGGCTATGGTGTAGGTGGCAGTGCAGTTATTGTTGAGTGTTTAACAGACAACAAAAACAGAACAGCAGGAGATGTTCGTCACGCATTTGATAAACATGGTGGAAGTCTTGGTTCAACAGGTTGTGTAAGCTATTTATTTAATAGAAAAGGTCAAATCATTATAGAAAAAGATGCGAACACTGATATTGATACAGTTATGCTTGATAGTCTTGATTGTGGAGCAGATGATGTTGTTGAATGTGATGATGTTATCGAAGTATACACAACACCAAGTAGTTTTGACAGTGTAAAAGAAGCATTAGAACAAAAAGGATATTCATTCCTTTCAAGTGAAGTTGCAATGCTTCCAGATAACTATATCGACCTTGATGATGCAAAACTTGAACAATTCCAAAAAATGCTTGATGCTTTAAATGATTTAGATGATGTTCAAGAAGTTTATCACAATGTAAATAATGTGGAAGAATAATAATGAGAATTTTAGGAATAGACCCTGGCTATGGTATTGTTGGCTGGGGACTTATTGATGTTGATAACAGTATACAAGTGATTGATTATGGAGTAGTTTCAACTCCAAAAGAACTTACACTTCCTGAAAGATTGGAAGTAATTTATAGTTCTATTCAAAGTTTAATAAATTCTTATAACCCAGATGTAATGTCAGTTGAAGAATTATTTTATTTTAAAAATCAAACAACAGTAATACCAGTTGCTGAAGCAAGGGGAGTTATATTACTTTCTGCAAAAATGTGCAAACTCCCAATTTTTGAGTATACTCCACTTCAAATCAAACAAGCATTAACAGGTTTTGGTAGGGCAGAAAAAGCACAAGTTCAATATATGGTAAAAACATTATTAGGATTAGAAAAAGTGCCAAAACCAGATGATGCTGCCGATGCTTTGGCTGTTGCAATATGCCATAGTCAAATAAATCCAAGATTAAATGATAATTTTGTGTAAGGTGAAAAATGATTAGTTATATAATTGGTAAAGTTACCGAAAAAGAAGAAAATATGATTGTTGTTGAATCAAATGGCATTGGCTATGAAATTCAAGTGTCTTCTCACACAGCAAATTCTATTGAATTTGACAACGAATATGCAAAAATTTTAACATATATGCAAGTAAAAGAAGATGGAATATGCCTTTATGGTTTTATAAGCAAAGAAGAAAAAAATATGTTTTTAAAACTTATCAGCGTTTCGGGCGTAGGTCCAAAAATGGGCATTATGGTTTTGTCTGCAATGAATTTGCACGACCTCGCTTTCGCTATCGCAAGTTCCGACGTGAAAATGCTTTCTTCGGTAAAAGGTTTGGGCAAAAAGACCGCCGAAAGACTGATTTTGGAATTGAGGGAGAACATTTCCTCGCTCGATTTGCCCGCAGAACCGAAGAGTAAAAAATCTTCCGCAAAAACCGCCGACGCGCTTCCCAAAGAAGACGAAGACGCTATTATCGCGCTTATGACGCTCGGTT
Source organism: uncultured Clostridia bacterium (assembly GCA_937915245.1). GTDB lineage: Bacteria > Bacillota > Clostridia > Christensenellales > UBA1242 > UBA5893. The sequence continues at coordinate 2,262 of CALDLU010000026.1, forward strand.
ATAGAAGAGAAGAAAGCAAGCAAGCGGTTGAAAAAGCCAAAGAAGAAGGGGCGGT
>CALDLU010000027.1:0-7584 GCA_937915245.1 uncultured Clostridia bacterium
AAGGATTTCTACAGCCGTTACAAAATCGCAACTTTCCATTTTCATAACAAATGTAATAACATTACCATGCTCTTTACAGCCATAGCAGTGATAATACTGGTCCAACGCATATATACATAGTGATGGTTGATTTTCATGATGAAAAGGACAGCAGGCCCAATAGTTTCTACCTTTTTGTTGTAAGGTTAAATATCGTGACATAACAGTTACGATATCATTCTTAGATTTTAGTTGTTCAAGCCATGCATCATCAAAGCCTTTACTCAAAAAAACACCTCACTTGTGAATACATTTAACATTATTCGACACAAATGAGGTATTTCCTTTATTTTTGTTATAAAAATATTACAATCTTTTAGTTTGTTACCAAAACAACTGTTGTTCCCTGTTGTAATTTAGTGTTTTTTGTTGGTAATTGTTTTGTAATCATTCCACCTTCACCATCTATTTCATAATCAAGATTTGCATCTTTCAATTTATTTATCGCTTCAAGTAAAGGTAATCCAACAACTTCTGGCATATCTACATATTTTACATCAACTTCTTTTATTGGTTTTTCATTTAGGTATTCGAACATTTTTGCAAAAACTTGTTTTGCATATGGTGCAGCAACAACACTGCCATAATATGCACCAGCACCTGGTTCATCAACCAAGAACAACATAACATATTTTGGATTACTTGCAGGATATGTTCCAATAAAACTTGAAACATATTTGCCACGAGCAATCGCTCCATTTTGATATTTTTGTGCTGTTGCTGTTTTACCACCAACATCATATCCTGGAATAAAACTATATTCTTCCTTTTTATTGACAACCTTTTTTAACATTTCATTCAACATTTTTGATGTTTGGCTTGATATAGTTGTGCTTTTGGGTTTTGCATCATGAACACTTTTTGTTTGATTATCATAGGTTGAAATTTTTTTAACGATTGTTGGTGTATACAAATTTCCACCATTTACAGCCGAACAAACTGCTGTTACCAACTGTAAAGGTGTTACAGCGACTGCCTGACCAAATCCAATACGAGCAAGGTCAACATTTTTAACATTTTTACTATTCATGAGTATCCCAGAACTTTCTGATGCAATGTCCACTCCTGTTTTTTGACCAAGCCCAAATTTTTTTAAGTATGAGTAGAATTTCTCTGTTCCCATTCTTTGTGCAAGTGCCATAAATACGCAGTTACAAGAATTTACAAGCCCTGTTGTTAAATCTTGACTTCCATGTCCAATAGAACGCCAACATTTTATTCTTTGACCATCAACAATGCTTGCTCCACCACAATAAAAATGGTCATTAAGGTGTGCCGAACCACTTTCAAGTGCTGATGACATTGTTAAAATTTTGAATGTACTACCTGGTTCATAAACATCTACAACAAGTTTATTTTTTGTCATTGACATAAGTTCACTTGCATTTTCTCTTGGTATGTTATTTAGATTGAAACTAGGTTTTGTGCTACTTGCAATTATTTCACCATTTTGTGCATTCATAATTAAACAAGATGCCGAAACTGCTTTTTGCTCTACCATTGCCAAATTTAAAGTATCTTCAACTATTTTTTGAATGTTTACATCTATTGTTAAAGTGATATTATCACCACTTTCGCCATCAACAAATGTTCTTAGCGAATTATTTAACTCTTTGCCCTGCAAATCACTCTGCACAACAAATTTACCATTTTTACCTGCCAATAAATCATTATAGTATGCTTCAATTCCTGATTGACCTGCATTATCTACAGTTGTAAAACCAATTATTTGTGTTAAAAGGTCGCCATATGGATAATATCTTTTTATGCTCTCTGACAAGAAAATGCCATCAAGATTTTCACTTGCGATTTCTTTTGCTATTGTTCTATCAACTTGTAGTTTTATTAAAATTTCAGAAACATTTCTTATACTTACTTTATCATAAACATTTTGATAATTTAAGTTTAATTTTTGAGATAAAAGAGTTGCGACTTTTGAAACATCTTTCACTTCTCGCCCACGAACATATATATCATATGTTGTAAAAGAAACAGCAAGAGTTGCCCCACTTGAATCATAGATTTTTCCCCGTTCTGCTGTTATTGGCAAATCTCTTGTCCATTGGTCATAAGCTTTTTGTTGCAACTGCCTTGCATCAATTACTTGAACCCAAAACAACCTAACTAATATTCCTAAAAATAAAAAGGATATCGCAAGCATAAATGCCGATATCCTCTTTTGTAAAATATGATATGTAAGTTCGCTATCTATCAAATTAGCCTCCAAATAAATTTTTTAGCCAATTACAAATTTTATCAAACCAATTACTGTGTTGTTCATATTCAGTTACATCTTCAAGTGGTTCTGGTGTTATTGGAATGATTTCTTCAATAGGCAACAGCGAACCATCACTTGGAGATGATGGGTGTTGCTCGCCTGTTTCAATCTTACTTATTTTCTTTATTAATTGTGCAAGATTTGCAGAATACTCATTGTTGGTTTGTGTTACTTCTGCAATTTGTGCATTTGTTTTTACAATATCAACAATATTCCCAATTATCCAACCACCAGAAAGTGCAATAAGACACGCAAACACACAGCCTAATAGTCTAAATCTAAATTTATAACTTTTTGGTTTTACACTTGAACTTTCATTTATTTGTTTTTCAAGTTGTTTGTCTTGTGTTTCTTTTATTTCCAAACTATCTGCGAACAAATCATCAAGTATTTGTTCTTCGTTTTTCTCTTCATCTTTTGCAACTTCTTCTAAAACTTGTTCTTCTTGTTTTGCTTTTTGTTGTTCTTCCTGTTGTTTTCTCAACTGTTCTTTTGCAATTTTTTCTTTTATTTCATTAAGTTTTTGCTCATCACGCTTTAAACTCACTTGTGAATTTTGTGCAACAGTTGATTGAACCATTAATGGAGAAAAAATTTCCTTTGTTTCGTTTTGACTTTTTGGAGCAGATTCTTTATTCATTTTTGTAAAATCAATTTTGTTTGCAGGAACTATTTCTTCATCTTCTTCTTGATTTAATACAGTTGTTCTTGCATATTCTCTAATTCTTTCAAGATTATCATCTTGTTCCATATATATCTACTCCTTTTAATTATAATTTATTACTATTTTAGTATAGTAACTAGAAAAAATCAACTTATATTTTTTCACCTATACGCAATTTTGCTGATGTTGACCTTGGATTTATCTTTTGTTCACTTTCACTTGCCATAATTGGCTTTTTGTTTACAAGTTCAAGTGTTTGTTTGTGTCCACAAATACATATTGGTGTTTTTGGTGGACACATACACCCAGTTGCATTTATCTTAAAAGCATTTTTCACAATTCTATCTTCTAATGAATGAAAAGATAATATTGCAATTCTTCCACCTTTATTAAGTTTTGTTATCAAATAATTGATTGTTTCAAAAAGTCTGTCAAGTTCTCCGTTTACTTCAATTCTTATTGCTTGAAATGTTTTTTTGTGTGCACCATTACGCTTGTATACGACTTTTGTTGGCATACTTTTTTCAATTATACTTGCAAGTTGTTTTGTTGTTTCTATTGGTCTGTTATTTACAATATTATTTGCTATGCTTGACGCATACTCTTCTTCACCATATTCCGCAAGTATTCTTGTTAGATGTTGTTTTGAATAGGTATTAACGACTTCATATGCTGATAATTTTTGTGTTTTGTCCATACGCATATCAAGTTTGGCATCATATCTAAAACTAAATCCCCTTTCTGGGTTATCTAACTGATAAGAACTAACTCCCAAATCAATTAAAACACCATCAAGCCCTTGTATATTCAAATCGTCTAAAACTTTTTGAACATCTTTAAAGTCTGATTTTACTAATGTTACATTATTATAATCTTTTAATCTTTCTTTACAAACATCAAGAGCATCTTGGTCTTTGTCTATTCCAATAAGTCTACCTTTGTTTGAAAGATGTTTTACAATCTCTCTTGAATGTCCTGCACCACCTATTGTGCAATCAAGATAAATACCATCAGGCTTAATATTTAAACCTGATAGTATTTCATTTAACATAATTGGTTTGTGTACAAATTCCACTTTACTTGCCCATACTCTTTAATTCGGCAACAACACTTGCCCAATCAATTTTTCCTTCATTTGTATTTTTTTCTATGATAGTTGTCATAGATTCACCGATTTCTGCATCATTTTTGATATATTCAACCATTGCATCATATGCAGGTTTGAAAACACCATCTTCACTTGTTGCGTTATCTTGTAAAGTTTCCAAAACATCAATAATCTTATTTGAATTATCACCTTTTATATATGATGGCAAATCAAAATCTTCTTTGGTAACATCTTCAATAATATCACTCATACTGCCCATAACTTCAATAACTTGTTCAATTTGTTTTTCATCAAGTTCGGTTAAGTCAGTTGGAATATTTAAACCATAATCTCCAACAATATTTTTTACTTGTTCATTGATTTTATTTACAACAATTACTCCAAGTGGTCTTAATAACTCACTTTGCATAAGTGGAGTAAATATTCCCTTTAATTCTGTTTTATCAATTTGCTTAAAGATAACATCAAAATCACCAACATCAACAATGTATTTTAAAAGAGTCATTGTTTCTGTTTCTGTAACAATATTTGTTGTTACTAATTTTGTTACAGATTCTTGAATATTATTAAATTCTTGATTAAATCTAAAATCTGGTCTTAATGTGCAATTAAAATCGACATATTCACTAAATTTTGTTTTATTAAGTCCATCAACTAAATTTGAGTAAACACCATTATGTCCATCATAATCAGCAAATAACAATGATGCTTTTAATGAATCAAGACATTGCCCAAGTAATGTTAAGTCAGATTCTGCTATTGTATAGAATGGGTCATCTTTTAACTTATCAAAATCAAGATTTTTTGCATATGCGATTGTATTATTCAAAAATGTTAATATTTTTGCTTTTTCATCTTCATCATGTATTTTTTCAAGATACAATTCACCCAAATTGCAGTCTCCTGCAATATTTTTGCCTGCATCTTTTACAAAATCACTCATTTTTTCAAAACCAAAATCTATTGAATTTTTGAACATTTTGCTATCGTATATCGGTTCAAGGATTTGAGATAACAAAGATTTGTTTTGACCATTAATAACAATTATATCATCTAATTTGTCAATAATTTTTGAAATATTTTCTGTTTTTACAGAATACGAACCATCTTCTGCCTTTTCAATGTAACTTATAATGTTTGAATTAATAAATTTATCTATTACATTTGCCATATCTTGAGTTTCAGTAACCCAAATATTATTTTGTTTTAGAACATCAAAATTGATATATTTTTTATATTCAGTTTTTGCCATTGCATCCATTATTTCATTATAAATACCACTATTTGCAAAAATTGTCATATTTTGGATTGCATTCATAGATGTTCCAATATTTTTTAATATATCTCCAAGTGGTAATTCAAAAGCAAGTCTTATATCATCTTTAATTTCATCTAATTTGTAATCTTTAACATTATTTCCAATATTTAACAAACTTGAAAGCAATGATTTTACTTCTGCTTTTTTTACTACTAAATTTGAGTCTTTTAAATTTAATTTTGTTAAAGTGATTGTATCATCATTTGCAAGTTTTTTTAGTTCATCTTCAACTTTATATATTGATGTTGATAAACCATAAACAACTGCTCTGTTTAATATTTTTGATTCAAAGCATATGTCAATAATATCATTAAATACTTTTTTATCATCATTTGATAAAATATTCAAAATATTAACTAAATTGTCTGTTGTTGCTTCTCTTTCTCCAAGTGGTAATTCATCCATAATTCCACTTTTTGCCAATGTTTTCATTAATTTTAACACACAATTTACTTCAATTTTTAAATTTTCAACTGTTTTATTATCATTTGTTATATCTTTTTTTACAACTTCCAAAATATCTAACAAATCTTGATTATCTTTCACATCATCTCTTGCGATTAATTCATCAAAGAAATAATTAAAGAAATCAGGTAATGCAGATTTTAATATATTTGAATCAAACACATAATTTGTTGCTGTAATTAATTTGTCATAATCAAGTGATGATATATTATCAACAGTAATTTCTGTATCAAGCAAGAAACTTGCGTTATCATAAACTTTTGATAAATTTATTACTTCATCTCGTAAGGCAATTTTTGTGTTATCAACACTTACAGATGCAATATCATTAAATAGTTTATCTCCCAATCCAAAAACATTACCAACTTTTGATACGGCAGAATTGTTATATGCACTTATGATAACTTTAACTTCTTCAGGTAAGTTTTCATCTAATATTTTTGCTGTTGCACCTGTTGTTTCAACTGTTGTAACTTCTTCTGCATCAACAGAGTTTTGTATCTCATTTATTATGCCAACAAATCCACAAACTGGCAAAAATGTTATTCCAACCAACAGCAATGCTTGGACTGTTCCAACTAAACCACCAAGCAATCTATGTTTTCTTACTTTTTCACCTTTTTCTTTTTTTGCCTTATAATTTTTGTTTATTACACTTGCAAATACCAAATAAACAATCCATGACAAAAATGACAAAACATAAGAAAGTATCACAAAAACAAATATATTTCCTATCATAATTGGGAAATTTGATATTAACTTTTGTATTGTTGGACTTTTTGTTGTCATATCTCCTATTTCAGGAACTGAATTTATCAGTTGCAAAACATAGTCATTCAAAGTTATTTTTGAACCATCTATTGTAACTTGAATGTTCATAGCTGCTTTTGATATTACTGGTGTTATAAAAAGTGCAATAAGTATTGCAACTATAAAACAAGTAAATCTTACTCCTGATTTTCTTAAACCTTTAAGTCCCAAAAGAAAACCTATTACCAAAAATAGTGCAAATGCAATATTCAAAATAAACAGCACAAGTTCTTTTGTCATAATCATCTCCTTTTTAATTGATTTCTACTAACTTATTCTTTAGTAAATCACAAGATGTTAAAAAATATTTAATATGATTCATTTCTTCTTCTAATTTATATTTTCCTATATATGAATGAATATGCCCAAATACGCAATATTTAACATTATATTTTGATAATAATTCAAGAATTTCGTTATTTTCTTTTTGTTGATTAAATGGTGGATAATGCAACATACAAACTATTTTATCCCCATCTTGATATAATCTCTGTGCTGATGAAAGTGCCATATCAAGTCTAATAACTTCTCTTTTATATATTTTTTCATCTTCACTTGTTTGGCTAACTCCTTTTTCTGGAACTTGCCACCCACGAGTACCACAAAAGATATAATTCCCAATTCTTACTGCATCGTTTTGGAGTGCAAAACTATTTTTAGGTAAAATACTTCTTACATTTGAAATGCTTTGCCACCAATAATCGTGATTTCCACGAATAAAAATTTTTGTTCCTGGCAAATCTTCAAAATAGTTTAGGTCAAGTTTTGCTTCATCTAATTTCATTGCCCATGAAATATCTCCACAAACCAAAACTACATCGTTATCACTTACTTTTTCTTTCCAATCTTTTGCTATTTCTTCTTTGTAATTTTTCCAACCATCACCAAAAATTTCCATTGGT
>CALDLU010000028.1:0-1155 GCA_937915245.1 uncultured Clostridia bacterium
ATATCCAGCGTATTCTTGTTCCCCATATCCACTTACAGCAAATGAATCATTAGCCCCACGACTTCCAATCAAAACGCTAATACTTTTTGAACCAATATCTATTACTGTAACCTTATTTTGTGGCACAATATTCTCCTTTTTTTCTATTTTAATATCACAATTTTGCTAAAAATTATTTTATGCATAATTATAACATTTTTTTATAATTATAAACAATTAAATTTATTATGTCAATAAAAAAACTTGAATAAATTTTAATATTTTTAATCATTTATTCTTCGTTTTTTGATATTACCAAATCAAGTTTCCCATGATTATCTTCATACACATTAAGAGTGTAATTTAAGTAATAATTTTGTGGTATATCAGCAAGTTCAATCTTTTTTTCTGGGTCAGTTGAATTTAGTTCATCTTTATAAAAGACAGATGGATTATAGATAACATTTGACCAAGTTGCAAACATTGCTTGAAATTTTTCAGCAAGCAAAGTGTCTATGGCATAAACGTTTGTTTGAAAACCATTTTTATCTTTGATTATAAGATAAGGTTGATTTTTTGCTGTGTAGTAATAAATTCCAGATGTAAACTCTATTGATTCAATTAAAGATTTTTGCATTACAACTGTTTTATTCGCACGAAGCAAGCTTGTCCCTATACTTTTTAATACTTCTGCTTCGCTTGAAAATTCCAAGAATTCTCCAGCATTAACACGATTTGTATTTTCAATCAAGTTTTCAAGTCCTGTAAAAAGTATTGCTTGACTGTTGTAATAACTTGGCGAAACATTTAAAACTTTGAACTCTGCATCACAAATAAAATACTTTGTGTCATTTGCTCTTACTGCATAAGTTTCTTCCCTTTCTGCACAATGAATAATTATTTTGCTTGGAAAAACTGTTTCTATGTTTATAATCTTTAAGTATGGATTATTTTTCTCCAATGTTTTTGTTATTGTTTTTTTGCTCAAAGTAAAAATTGATGAGCCTTTTTTTATTATAGAATCTTCAGCTATTGATTGCTTTGATTCTTCACTGTATATATGTGATTCATTTCTAAAATCAATTTCAACTGTTTTTAGTGTGAACAATGTGAAATATAAAATTATTAGTAGCAAAACAACACCAAGCACAATGCCTAGAGAAATTATCAATTTTT
>CALDLU010000029.1:0-2821 GCA_937915245.1 uncultured Clostridia bacterium
GGGGTAAACTAGGATTGAATATATTGGCTTGTTTCACGCAAAATAATATATAAACAAAAAAGGAGAGAACATATGAAGAAACTAAAATTGTTTGCAACCATATCAAGTTTGTGCCTTGCAGTTGCAGTACTATGCTTTGGGGTATTTTCAGCAACACAAGTAAGTTACAATATTGGTGGTACAATTAGTTATGAAGTTACTGATGCTTTTGTAAAAGTAAACACAAAAGTCTACAAGGGTACAAATTTGTATAATCGTGGACAGTTGGAACTACTTAGTGAAGATTTTGCAAGTGGAACAAAAACTCTAGCAAGTGAAGGTTTTTCTCAAGATACAAGTTTTTTATTTAATGAATTTGATTCAACAAACTCAAATACATTTGTAAAAGAAAATGTAAATTTAGCTTTTTCATCAACGAACAAAAGTTATGTTGTTGAAATGGATATACAAAACTTGAGTCCAAGTGTAAATGTTTGGGCAATCGCTGAATGGACAATAGATAATAATTCAAATGTTGTTCAAGGAAACAATGTTATGCAAAAGGCAATAACAAACACAGAATCAAAAAAGATATATTATGTAATAAGTGTTGAAGATTTTAAATCGGGTATATAAAATGTAAGTTACACGATGAATCTTAAAATTGGCAATGGTGATTATTCAAGAAGCCAAGAGAACTTAGCAAAAATTAATATTAGTCCAGATAACAAAGTAACACCAAAAGAAAATATATCAGGTTTGGTTGTAATTCCAGAAAATTGTATAATTGAACCTGCAAGTTATATGGAAGTGAAAGAATTTGGTCTCCAAGTCCCGATCAGTCCTTTTGCAACAAGTGGGATAGCAACATTAGTTTTGCCAAGCACAGTTGAAAGTTGCCAAACAATGTGTGTTGTAGGATGTCAAGGTGTTACAAGAATCACTGGTGTTGAAACTTATGGCAGTAATCTAATGTTCTATGGTCAAACAGGAATATATAGTGCAAGAGCAAAATCAAATGGTGATGGTATCCTACAATTTACTTATACAGCATGTGAAAATATCGAAGCAATAGATTTTGGTGATATTACAGATATTCAGCAGTTCAATTTTTCAGGAAACCATTTGAGAAACGAGTTGATTATTCCGGGCACTGTAAAAAAGATAGGGTCAAATGTCTTTGAGGGTACAAAAATAACATCTGTAAAATTTGAAGATGGTGTTCAAACAATAGAAGATTGTGCATTTGAACAATGTTATAGTTTGACAAGTGTAACTATTCCTGCTAGTGTGACAAGTATAGGTCTGTCATTTAATGGTTGTAATGCATTAAAAACGATATATTATAACGGCACACAAGCTCAATGGAACAAAATAACGAAATCAGAATATGGTGTATGGAGTGTTGATAATAGTCCTAGTATACCTGTTACTGCTACTGTTATTTTTACAGATGGACAAATTACATTGACGGCATAAAACAAAAAGAAAGTTGAAATTTCAACTTTCTTTTTTTAACTAAATATTTTTATTAAATTATATTTCCACTCGCTGATTTTATCATTCTGTTAAAGAGTGCATCAACCATATCGCCATTATCAAAATATTCACAAAGTATCAAATCGTTATTTTCATATTCTCTCAAATAAGTGAACAGGTTTTTGCTCGCATCTTCACTATTTTCACCCAAAACAACAACATTTTTGTTTTGATATTTATTTACATTTTCTTTTTTACAAAAGATAACAACATTTTTGCCTTCTTTTGTCTTTTGTCTGTAAATATCATTCATATTTTTTGTTACATCGTTTTTAATGATAATCATATCGCATTTTGGTTTGTAGTGAGTGTATTTTGTTCCAGGAGATTGTGGTATTTTGCTTGTATCCATTTTTGACATTGCAACGAGACCTGTTTTTTCAAGTATCATTTGTGCATTTATTTTTCCTGGTCGTAAGATATATACATAATTTTTGTTTACTCTAACAACAGTGCTTTCAATTCCAATATCTGTTGCACCACCATCAATTATTAGTGGTATTTTTGTGTTCATATCATCATAAACATGTTGGGCAATTGTTGGACTAGGTCTTTTTGATGTATTTGCACTTGGTGCACAAATTGGTCTTTGCGAATAGTATATAAATTTTCTTGCTACTTCGTTTTCTGGTATTCTTATTGCAACAGTTTTTCCACCTGCTGTAACTTCATCGCATATTACATCATTCTTTTCAAAAATAATACTGATTGGTCCAGGCATAAAGGCATCAATAAGTTTTTGTTGATTTTCTGTTATTTCTGTAACATATTTTTTTATATCTTCCTTTTCTGCAAGGTGCACAATAAGTGGATTATCTTGTGGGCGACCCTTTGCAATAAAAATCTTCTTTACTGCTTCGGCATTTGTGGCATCTGCACCAAGTCCATATACTGTTTCAGTTGGGAAAGCAACAATTTCTCCATTTTTAATCAAATTACCTGCATAAATGTAGGTGAGTAAACTAGGTTTCTTTATTAATGTTCTCATTTGTATTCCTTTTATATGAAGAATATACACTAATTTTATAATTTTGTTAAATTGTTTTGCTAATTTTTATTAAAAAATGTACAATTATACTACAATTTTTTGGAGATAAAAATGGAGTACTGGATTTCACAAGGTTTATTTATTGCAGGTTATATTGTTATGCTTTCTGCATACCTTTTTAAAAGAAAAGATGTATTTATGATTTGCAACATTGTTGGTAACGTGTTTTTGACAAGTGGATATTTGGTCTTGGGTGCATACACAGGGCTTGTTGGGGCAGTGCTAACAATCTTTAGGTGTGCAACTTTTGCTGTG
>CALDLU010000030.1:0-4124 GCA_937915245.1 uncultured Clostridia bacterium
TTGAAAATAATGTTGTTAAGATGGCGACATGTATGCAACAAAAATATATGATATACAAAACATTATTTTTGCTTGCAAGAAAAAGTAATGGCATTGCAAACCCTAATGACTTGAAGTTGCCCAATTCACAAGTTATTATCAGTATCATAATAATACACAATATCAACGATGAAAAAAAGCCAACTCTTTTGCATTGTTTTTCATTTAATCCATATGAAGATTTTGAAATCACAAAGTACGATAAAAAGATATTTCTACAAATATAGTTTAAAGCATTGTATGGCATAAGAATAACATTGCCAATAGTAATGTTTTGTGGTGCATTAACATTCACAAAACAGATAAGTATCAAAACACATAGCACAACAGGTAACAATAGACCACAAATATTAAGCAAACTTGATATGTCGTAGTGCAAAACAATGCAAGAAATAACAAGCAAGAGTGCCAAGTTTAAAAAATGTTTTGATGATAACCACTCAACATTAAAGGATGTGTTTATTGCACTTATCATTGTGGATGACAAAATAATAAAAGATAAAAAAGTAAAGAGTTTAATTATTTTTTTATCTTTTTTAAAAATTAAAATATTTAATTGTTCAATATTATTTATTTTATTTTTTGCACCAATTAAAAGTAATTTTGTAATAAAAAAATATAAACAAAAAAACATTGGTATAATAATTAAATAAGAATAAAAACCAAATTTACTAAAAAATTCAAAAATCTCTTTTCCAGAAATAAATCCAGCACCAATAATAGTTCCAATAATTAAAAATATTATTTTTATTTGTTTCATATTAATATATTTATTAAATAATAATATGTTTTATTATCAAATATTAATAAAAATTAAAAAATAAAGCAAAATACAAATATGAATTCAAAATTAGTAAGTGTTGTATTTAGCATATTATTTATATCATTGTGTTTTGGGAGTTTTTGTCCTTATCCAAATTTTTTGGGGTCGAACACAATTTTTGCAGGCGACCAACAAAAAATAAATGATAAGTATGAAGACGAAAATCATAACACAAATGTTGATGAAACAAATGTAAAAGTTCTATCACTTGATTGGTTCGATTTTATGAATGAACATTTTACAAAATATGTTGTTGTTAGAGTAATTGACATAAAAAGTAAAACAGAGTATTATGTAAAAAGATTTGGTGGTTACAATCACGCAGATGTGCAAACAATAGACAAGAAAAATACTGCTATATTCAAAAGTGTGTACGGCAATGAATGGTCATGGGCAAGAAGACCTGTTTGGGTTGAAATTAATGGCAATTTCTATGCAGGCTCAACAAATGGTATGCCACATGGCTTTGACATTCAAACAGATAATGGTGAAGGTGGACACACATGTATACATTTCCTTAATAGCAAAACCCATGGCACAAAAAGGGTAGATGAACAACACCAAGCGTGCGTAAAATATGCAAGTGAGAATGTTCAATTACTCAAAGATTATTTAAAACAATAAAAAGAGGTTTGATAAAATTCAAATCTCTTTTTTATGTGATAACTTTTATGTTATATCTCGTTTTTGGAATATGAAGTTTGAAATGATATTCATAACAACAATCATAAGTCCAAGTATCAGTCCACTTACTGCAAAGTTAGTATCTGGTAGTATATTCATTTTCAAAAATCCAAAAGAACTATTACCAAAATATTTGAATATGTCAAAGTGAGCAAAAGGTGTGTATTTTAGCCATACTTGATTAACAGCCCCACAAAGTACTAACTGTGCTCCATATAGTATTGATGTCAAGAAAACTGATAATGTGTTTGATTTAAAGATTAAGCAAACAAACATTGCAAGTGTGATATAGAACAATAAGTTTACAATGCAAGATAATAGATAAATTAACAATAATAAGATTGGGTTGATTGTTACAATAATTCTAGCATCAAACACAACCAAACAATTCATCATAGGAAGTCCAAAAGATATTATTCCAACAATGAATGAAGCAAAGAAAGCAATAACAGAAAGCATTGTTCCAAACATTACACATGAAAGGAATTTTCCTGCAAAAAGTTTTGTTCTTGTGTAAGGTCGTATTGCAATCATTTTCATTGTACCACTTGTTTGGTCGCCTGCAATACTACTGCAAGCATAGAAAATTGTAAAGATAATTATAAGAATGTTAAGTATTTGCATTGTATAGATAGTGTAATCATATGCATTTGTTGTTTCACCGGAATTGGTGTTGAAGTTAAATGATTTTAAATAGTTATAGTCAAATTTATTATTTTGAATTAAATAATCGTAAATTTGTATTTGTTCATTAACTTGATACTTTGATATTTCGCTGTATCCAATGATGTCTTTAATTTCAGTATCAGTTTTTTCACCAACTTTAAGTAACATAAACTTGTTATTAAGTAGGGTAGAATTCATTTTTTCATATGAATTAAAGTTAAGTATTAGTTTTTGCATTTCTGCAAGGTCAGTTTTTTCACTGCTTGATTTGTTTGAATTATAAAAGTTTTCAATTTCTGTGTAATAAGTTTCAGAAAGTTTATTTTTTGTTTTTGTAAAATAATCGTCTTTAAGTTTATCATAATCATTTTGTGATATTTCAATTTTTTCATTTTGAACTTTACTTAATATTGTTATTGAACTCTTTAAAGAATAATGTTCCAAAATTGAATCACAAAAATCCAAGAAGTATTGTTTTTCTGTTTTGTCATTGAATGTTTGTGGAAATGCAGAATAAACTTTTTTTACATTTTCATAAATTGTGTCATATTGTGAGTATGTGATATAAAAGTTTATTGTTTTTGTTTTTAGAGTAGGTAAGTAACTCAAAAAGTCAGCAAGTTTTGTTTTTATTTTTGTTAAATCATTAACCACTTGACTTTTATTGAAAGAAGGAGATGAAATGTAAATTTTTTCTTCTCTCAGCCCAGTTGTTAAATCTTTGTCAAGTTCAGACAATTTATCTTGGAAAGTTTTTAGTTCATCACTTTTTGTAAGGTCTTCATACTCATTATAGATTTTGATGTTCACACTGTCCAAATCTTTTTCTATATTTGATTTTGTAAGTGGATTATCTGTTGTGCCATTAAACAATGTAAACATTTCTCCAACAGTTTCGGCATTTTCATAAAACGAACTTGAAGGTGTTGTTGATGGTTTGTATAAAACATTGCTAACAACAAGTGAGATAATAAGAAAAGCAGTCAAAATAAATATTGACGGTCTTAAAAATATTTTATTAAATTCAGCACTTGCTAACTTAAATACTTTTTTCATTTTTTCTCCTTTAACTTATTGAAGTTGTTTTGTTGTGTTCTTTCACAATATTTACAAACACATCTTCAAGTGAATAATCAACATTTCCAGCACCATAAACGAGTATTTTTTTCTTTGTTAATTCAACAATGGCTTGAGATAACATATAACTATCTTGCGAGTTGAAAAACACTTTATCGCCTTGAATAAGACACTTAATGCCAAATTTATCAAAAATAGTTTTGCCAGCAAAGTTAGGGGCATTACATTTGATAAACTGTGAACCAGCAATAGTACATTCTTTTTTTATTTCTTCAAGTGGCTTAACTTCAATTATTTGACCTTTGTCAATAATTGCAATGGTATCACATAAGTTTTCCATTTCGCTTAATATGTGGCTTGAAATAAATATAGAGATATGCTCACGACTTGCAAGGTCTTTTAACATCATTCTAAATTCTCTTATACCATTTGCATCAAGTCCATTTGTAGGTTCGTCAAGTATAAGCAATTTTGGGTTGTTGAGTAATGCTTGTGCAACTCCCAAGCGCTGTTTCATACCAAGTGAGTAATTTGAAACTTTGTCATTTATTCTGTTTTTTAATCCAACAAGGGTTGCAACATAGTCTATTCTTGATGGAGCAATTCCACCAGATAATTTTGCAAAGAATTTTAGGTTATTAAATCCAGAAAGATATGGATAAAATTCTGGTATTTCTATCATTGCACCAACATAAGAAATTGCTTTTTCAAAACTTTCTTTAACTGAATATCCGTAAATATAAGCATCTCCACTTGTTATTCCAGCAAGACCTGTAAGCATTTTTATTGTTGTACTTTTTCCTGCACCATTTGCACCCAAAAAACCAACAATTTG
>CALDLU010000031.1:0-5945 GCA_937915245.1 uncultured Clostridia bacterium
TATTTGGTTCTTGCATTAACTATGATAGTAAATTTTGTTACAGAGTTTTTGTATAGCAAATATTTTGTATTTAAGGAAAAAACAAAAAAGCAAAATATTGAAAGTCAAAATAATAATTAATAAAAATAAGAGCAAAATATATGTATGAAAAAGTATATATATTTTGTTTTTTTTATTTGTGTTTGTATCATATCATTTGGTAATATTTTAATAGAAAAGGAAATTTTTGCCAGTATGGACATAAAAAATCAAGAGATAAACATTGTGATTAAAAGTTATGATAATTTATCTATGGAATATCAAAAATTGTTTTTTAATATAGATTTACCAATAACAATAGAAAGTACGAATAAACTTGAAAATGGTAATCAAAGAGAAGATAAGCAAATTATATCAACTTTTGAAAATAATAATATAACAATGTATGAAATATCAAATCAAAATCCACAAGATATGCGTAATATAATTTATAATGCAATATCTTTTGCAAAAGATAATGACAAATGTTATCTTGTTTTTAATCTTAATAATGAAACAGAAGAAAACGGTTATTTTGCATTAATTGATACAATGGGACTTTTTTACAATATGGGTATTCATATAACTTTTTTTAATTGACATTAATATTTTTTAAATGTAGACTTTTATGTAGGAGATAAATATGAATAAGGTAGTTATTGTTGGTTGTGGTAATGTTGGAATGAGTTATGCTTTTTCTCTCGTTATAACAAAAAATAAAGTTGATGAATTGGTTTTGATTGATATAAATAAAGATAAAGTTTTGGGTGAAGCAATGGATTTAACTCATGCAGCTGCGTACAATTCAAATAGAATAAAAATTAAGGCAGGAGATTATAGTGATTGCAATGATGCAGATATAGTTTGCATATGTGCAGGAAGACCACAGGAAGTTGGAGAAACAAGAACTGACCTTATAAATAAAAATTATGTTGTGTTTAAAAGTATTATAACAGAAATTAATAAAACAAATTTCAATGGTATATATTTGGTAGCAACAAACCCACTTGATGTTATGACTTACATTACATACAAATTATCAAACTTTAAACCACATAGAGTGATAGGAAGTGGAACAGTACTTGATAGTGCAAGACTTAGATGCTTAATTGCTGACAAATTGGAAGTAAGTCCAAAAAATATACATGCATATGTTATTGGTGAACATGGTGATTCAGAATTTATACCTTGGAGCAGTGCAATGATTGGACTAAATAAGGCAAATATGTATCTTTCAGAAAATGATTGCTCAAAAATTTTATATGAAGTGAGAACAAGTGCTTATGATATTATAAATAAAAAAGGAAACACTTGCTATGGTATTGGAATGTGTTTGACAAATATAACAAATGCAATACTAAATAATTCAAATGAAATTATGACCGTTTCAGCATATAATAAGGAACATAATATATATTTTGGTATGCCATCAATATTAAATCGAGAAGGCATAAAAGAAACTCAATTTTTGGAATTAAATCGCGAAGAAAGAGATAGGTTAATTGAATCTATGGAAACGATAAAAGAAACAATTAGTAAAATAAGAGATTAAAAAAGGGACTACATTTGTAGTCCTTTTTAATTATCAATAACTCGCATAGGAGTAAACAAATGAGCTAGTGGATGGGGCTTATGATTGAATATATATTCAATTATATCAACTCCATTCATTGCATTAATAATACCATTTGCACCACAACTTAAAAACAAATAAAGATTATCAATGTCGGTTTCACCAATAAGCCCAAGATTATTGTCAGTTGTCCCAAATGCTCCACAAAATTTGTAATCAATTTTTATTTCATTCTTATTTTTTTCAAAAAGTGAACATAATGACTTATACAAACTATCATATTTTTTCTCGCATTTTGTTTTTGAATAGTTTTGTTTTTTAAATTGAATATCTTCTCCACCAAAAATTAATCTATCATCTGGCAATTTTCTTAAATAATGATAAGGTTTTTGATTGTCATGAATTGTTGCATTATTTTTCCATTGTATGTTTTTTAATGGATTAGTTACTATTGTATAAGTAACAAATCTTTGCATTAGATTTTCATCTTGAAATAACTCCATATTAAAACCTGTTGCAAGAATAATTTTATTTGCATAGATTTTATGATTATAACAGGTTGTAACACAAAAACCATTTTTTTCAGTTAAAAAATTATCAAATGAAGTATTTTCATATATTCTATTTTGATTTTTTGAATTTTCTATTAATTGTTTGCAGAATAAATAAGGATTTAATTCTGCTCCACCATTTTTATCATAAATTCCACTAGAAATAGGGAATGGGAACGGATTATCTGTTCTTGTGATAAGTTTGCAATCAAATCCGTAGTTTTTTCGTAATGTGAATTCCTTTTTCATTTTGTTGTTATCTTGTGCATTTTGACTAAATAAAAATGATGGTCTTTTTGCAAAATCACAATGATTTCCATATTTTTTAACGAATTTTTCTATTTTCTTTATTGAGTTTTGTCCCATTTTATATATTTCAATAATTTCTTGTTTTGTTAATTCTTGTTTCAAGTCGTCATAAAAATCATCAAGTTGATATTCCAAAATTGCAGTTGCACAACTGGTACAATTTTGACCTATTCTTCCTTTATCAATTAAAACAATATCATACTTTTGTGATAAATAATAATTTAGTATTGCTCCACAAATTCCACAACCAACTATTAAAATATCACATTTGATATCGCTTGTAAGATAGTTATATTGTTTTAAATATTCAACATTTTGACAAAAATAAGGAACACCTTTTACATACTGCATAAATTTTCTCCATTTTATTTATTGCTTATTATCAACAATTTATACAAAACTGGTTAAATATTTATATAATAATAAGTTATATTTTATATAAATAATTAATATTTGAATTATATTATATTTACACATATAATTGATTACAAAAAAGGAGAAATGGTATGATTAATAATTTTAAAGAAAAGTTAAATGTTCGAGAAAATGAATTATATGAAGCTATTAAAAGTAAGAATATAATAATAGAAAGATTGCAAGAATTAAGTAAATTAATTAAAAATGAATATTAAAATGAAGAAATAACTGAAAAGTTTATAAAAAAATTATATTTTTTATATAATATATGCCAATATAGTGATAAAAAGATTGATACAAAAAAGAAATCACTAAAAGCAATTTTTTAAAAATGATAGATATACAGATTATTAATCAATATAATGAAATTAGGGAAATTAGACAAAAGCATAATAAATTTGTAAATGATATGATTAGTGAATTGAAAAATAGACAAGAAGAAATAAAAAATTATTTGAATAGTAGAGATGCCGAAAAGGTCAAAATTGATATAAGCAAAGAAAATTAAATACTAGAAAACTGCAATTATTATATATGCAGTTTTTTCAAAAATTGACTATTTACACTGACTTTTGTGTGTGGTATAATATTTACAAAAGAAGGATGTGTATGAAGAAGACTCCTAAAATTTTAATTATACTTTTTGGAATATTTATTATTCCACTATCTCTTATTTTAAGTGCGAATCTTATAAATAATAAAAGAACTGATTTTTACATAAATGTAGATATACAAAATAATTTTGAGCAGTTTAAACAAAATTTGTCTTACATAAATCAAAATTATGCTGATGACTATGCAAATAGATTAATTGTTAAATCTAATAAAAAGATTAACGATAGCAATGCTATTTATTCAGCTGATGGATTTAATGGCTTAAATGTTTTGCAATATAAAAATACAAATGACACAAACTCTGCATTAAGTTATTATTCATCTTTGGAATATGTAAATTATGTTGAAAGAGATAGCATAGTTGACATTTCTAATTTAGAGTTAAATGAGAATGTTAATGAAATCACAGGAGAACATCAAAACGAATTATCGTGGGGATCATCATTACTTGGAGTCCCAAGATATAAAGATTATTTATTGAATACATATTCAACTGTTGCAAATTTACCAATAATATATGTTGCAGTGCTAGATTCAGGTATAGATACTGATAATGAATTTTTGGCAGGAAGAATTGAATATGATTTGGGTATAAGTTATGTAACAAGCACTTTATACACCAGTGGTGAAAGTAAGTATCAATTTGAAGACGATAACAAACATGGAACTCATGTTAGTGGAACAATAGTTGATTTGACACTTGGTAATGTAAAAATTATTCCTATAAAAGTTTTTGATAAAAATGGTCAAGGAACAAGTTCAAATGTTATTGCAGGTCTTGAATACATTTTAAATCTAAAAAAGAATGGCACAAATATTTGTGCTATCAATATGAGTTTTGGTGGATATACACCTTCATATGAAAAAGAAAAACTTATAAATGAATGTTATAGTAACAATATGATGCCTGTTGTTGCTGCAGGAAATGAAAATTACTATGTAGAAAAATGTTCTCCAGCAAATATTCAAAATGCTTTAACAATTTCTGCATTAAGTCAAAATAATAAATATGAAAACTTCCCATACTTTGCAAGTTATTCAAACCATGGAGAATATATTGATTTATGTTTGCCAGGTACAAGTGTACTAAGTTGTGTTCCAGATTTCTGTGAACCAGATAAATATAATGCAAATAATTTTATTGTATCAAAAACTGGTGGGAAATATGCTAAACTTTCAGGCACATCAATGGCAACTCCACACGCAACTGCATTGGTAAGTTTGATTGCTAGTGCAATGGGTGATAGTTATAGCGTAAGTCAAGTTGAACAAAAATTAAAAGAATCAACCTATGATTTTGGTGTTGCAGGAAAAGATGATTTGTATGGTTATGGTGTACCAAATCTTGAACTATCTTTTGATAAATTTAATATAAATAACATACCATCATTAAGTGTAGGGGAAGTAAACAGTATTTGTAATTTTAATGAACCATTTACCTTAATGCTTAATAATAATTATAAAAATCAAAATGGCTATACATATAAGATATATTATACACTTGATGGTTCATATCCAACATTGGAAAATTATCAAATCTACACATCACCAGTTGAAATTAAAAACTCAACAAGATTTAGATTTGTTACATATATGTTTGACAAAGATAATAATCTTTGTGCTGATAGTAAATGTTATGATATTTCTTATATTAAAGGAAATACAAGTTACAATGATGATGGAACAGGTTTTGAAATAGATGATAATGGTGTTTTAACAAAATATACAAGTGGTCTTGAAAACATTATTATTCCAAGATATATTAATGGGAAAAAGGTAAAAAAATTAGGTAGTTCATTATTTATTGGATTAAATATAAAAAATGTAATATGTGATTATGATATAGAAGTTGGATATTATCCTTTTTATTGTTGTGATAGTTTAAAAGAGATTAATATCAATTCTTCAAATGTTGAAAATTTAGCACAATTTTGTCCATTACTTGAAACTTTAACTTTAAATAAAGCATTATCAATATCTGATGGTAATGAAAGTTATGATTTGTTATCCATATACTATGGTAGTGATACATTTTATGCTTGTTATAATTTAACAACAATAAATATTCCACTCATAACAGAAATACCAAATAACGCATTTTCATATTACGAAAAATTATCAAATATTAATATTGATTGGAAAAATATTGTAAGTATAGGGACAAATGCCTTTGTTGGTTGCCAATCTTTTGAAAAATATTTGAATTTTGAAAACTTACAAAAATTAGGGAAAAGTGCATTTGCTGAATCTGGTATAAAAGGTTTTTGTGCAACAAATCTCAAAAAAGTAGAAAAAAATGTATTTAGAAATTGCAAAAAACTTGAATATATCGAATTGCCAAATGTTGAAATATTAGGTTCAACAATTATATATAATTCAATAAATCTTAAATATCTTTTTGTTGGCGCAAATTGTTTAAAAACAAGCAATAATAGCTTAATTGCATATAATGGTAATTTTAA
>CALDLU010000032.1:0-2926 GCA_937915245.1 uncultured Clostridia bacterium
GTGTAAATGTTGAAGAACTATATGTTTCTCAACCAGATAATGGTGAACAAGCATTAGATATATGTGACACATTGGTTAGAACAGCGGCTGTTGATGTTGTTGTTGTTGACTCAGTTGCAGCTTTAACCCCAAAAGCAGAAATTGATGGAGATATGGGAGATAATCATGTTGGTCTTCAAGCAAGACTTATGAGCCAAGCATTAAGAAAATTGGCAGGTATTGCAAATAAGAGCAAGACTTCTGTAATTTTTATTAACCAACTTCGTGAAAAAATTGGAGTTATGTTTGGAAACCCAGAAACAACTGCTGGTGGTAAAGCACTTAAATTCTATGCAAGCATAAGAATGGATGTAAGGAAAGTTGATTCAATTAAAAATGGTGATACAATTGTTGGAAACAGAACAAAAATTAAGATTGTTAAGAACAAACTTGCACCACCATTCAAGACTGTTGAATTTGATATTATATATGGAAAAGGTATATCAAAAACAGGTTGTATACTTGATATGGCAACTGAAATGGGAATTTGTCAAAAAACAGGTTCATGGTTTGCATATAATGATGAAAAAATTGGGCAAGGTAGAGAAAATGCAAAGCAATATCTTGAAGACCATCCAGATGTTATGGAAGAAATTGACAAACAAGTTCGTGAAAAAGCAGGAGTTTAACTTGCTAATAACTCAATAATATTACTTTTATCGCTGATAATCTCTGTATTATCAGCGTAATTTTTTAATTTTGTTATAACAAAATATTTAGTTCTTTTGTCAATATCAAACTTTTGTTCACAAAAACCATTTGTGTTTGTAATTGTACTCAATAAAATATCATTGTTGTTTTCTTGCTTGTATATTTCGTATATCAAATAATCATAAGCATAAAATGATAAATATGCTATGTTATTTATAACTTTTCCATTAAGAGTTGGAACATTTACACAAATTTTATCAATGATTTTTTCTTTTGGTTGATTAAATTTTGAAAACATTTCAGCAACTTGATACTTTTCGGGAATAAATGAAGATGCTTTATAAACAACATGCTCATTGTTTAATGCTAGTATGTCGATATTCTCTTTATATACTGAACTTGGAACAACAAAATCATTTGGTTTATTGTTTTTATAAATGTCATTTAAGTACATTTTTACAATATCGGTAGGAATTGCACCACCAACTGTTTTTATAGGGGCATTGTCTGCATTACCAATCCAAACCCCAACCGTATCTTGGGTTGTATAAGAAATATTGTAAGCATCTGTATTTGTTTTTTTCCCAACAGTACCAGTTTTTGTCGCAACATCAAAATCAAGATTACCTAATTTTCTTCCAGTTCCAGATTTCGCACAAGTTTTTAACATATCAGTCATAAGGTAACAACTATCATCTCTAAATACATTATTTTCTTTTGGTGAATAATGGTAAACTATTTTTCCATTTTTGTCAGTTATGTAATTTATAAATTTTGCTTGCGAAAATTTACCATTATTAACAAGTGGAATATATGAGTTTGTTAAGTCTTTTAAAGATATACCATAAGTAAGTCCACCAAGAGCAAGAGATAAACTTTGGTCGCTTTCATCAAATTCTATGCCACATCTTGTAGCATATGATTTTGCTTTATTTATTCCAACATAACTTAAAACCTTTACAGCAGGAATATTAAGTGATTTTGAAACACAATTTCTTACACTTGTATAACCAAAAAATTTACCACCAACATTGTTTGGACTATAGCCACTTATATTTATTGCTTCATCATTTATTTGTGTAATAGGTGATATTAAATTTTCATTAAGAGCAGGTGTATAAACAAGAATTGGTTTTATACATGAACCAGGTTGTCTTTTGGCATTCAATAACTTTATGTTTGATTTTGCATAATATGCTTCAATGGTCTTTTTATTATTATTAATAGATATTCCAGCAAAATCACTGTCATCAGTAAAATAGGTAAGGGAATGTTCTAGTGCTTCTTGTTTGTTTTTATCCATATTACTATATATTTTATATTCTCCAATGGCAATCTGTTTTGCTGGCATCTTCAATATTTGAGTTGCTTCATCAATAGTTGCTTGAACATACGAGTTTAAAGAATTATTGTCAGTTGATGAAATGTTGATTTTTACAGGCATTGTAAGAGCATTATTATATTCATCAAATGATATTTTATTATCTTTAAACATTTCACTAAGTACAACATTTCTTCTTTTTGTTGTCTTTTCAATATTTTTTGTAGGGGAATATGAATTTGGTGATTTGATAAGCCCAGCGAGTGTTGCACTTTCTTCAATAGATAAATCTTTTGCATGTTTTGAAAAATAGTGCTTGCTTGCATTTTCTATTCCATAACAATTATCTCCAAAATAGATAATGTTGAGATAATATTCAAGTATTTCATCTTTTGTTAGAGTATGTTCTAGCTTTTTTGTTAGAGTTATTTCATTAATTTTTCTTGAAAATGTTTTTTTATTAGTAAGGTGAGTGTTTTTTATTAATTGTTGACTTATTGTTGATGCCCCTTCTTTTAAACTGAATGATGTAATATTTTTTATCATAGCTTTTACCATTCTTTTATAGTTTAAGCCACTATGCTTATAAAAGTTTTTATCTTCAATAGATATAAAAGCTTCTTTTGTATAAGGGTTTAATGTATTTATTTTTATAAAGTTACCTAAAATATTTTCGTCTTTTATCTTACGATTTTGATTATCATATATTTCAAAATTTATACTTGAATTTTTGATTTTGTTAATATCAAATTCGGTTTTATTAGAGAATATATATAATCCACTGATAACAATAGTTGCAATTAAAAATAAAGCAACAAGAAAAAGAATACTTGATAAGAAAATGCGTTTCACTAACTTTTTCATATATTTTTATTATGAGTATATATTCTGTAATTATACATTAAGTAAAATTAT